>CAZWFW010000035.1:0-13804 GCA_964633445.1 Candidatus Undinarchaeota archaeon
AAAAAATGGGGAGACGAGAGGAATTTATAGCAAAGGTTAGGAAGTTGATGTATCAACCGGAAAGAATAAGAAATATTGGTATTGTTGCTCACGTTGATCATGGTAAAACAACGCTAAGCGATTCTTTGCTTGCGGATGCTGGTATTATTTCCGAAGATTTAGCAGGTAAGCAACTATATCTTGACTTTGATGAACTTGAAAAGAAGCGCGGAATAACAATTCAAGCCGCTAATATAACGCTCGTTCATAACTACGATGGGCAGGAGTATTTAATTAATTTGATAGATACTCCTGGCCATGTAGATTTTGGCTCTGAAGTTGTTAGAGCGATGCGTGCTGTGGATGGTGTTATAATTGTTGTTTGTTCTGTGGAAGGAGTTATGCCTCAAACGGAGACTGTTTTAAGGCAAGCATTGCAAGAAAAGGTTAAGCCTATATTGTTTATTAACAAGGTTGATAGGCTTATTAAGGAGCTTAAGCTAACTCCCAAAGAAATGCAAAATCGCTTTCTTGAAATCATTTCTGAGATTAACGAGCTAATTTGTAAAATGAAAGCAGAGGAGTGGCAAGTTAAAGTGCAGGATGGCAGCGTTATGTTTGGCTCCGCATATCATAAATGGGCTTTGAGCATGCCATACATGCAAAAAGTTGGAATATCCTTTAAAGACATAATTAGTGCTTATCAGCAGGGAGATGAAGTAAAATTGTTTAGAGAGGCACCTCTTTGCAAAGTTGTTCTTGACTCCGTTATTAAACACCTGCCGAATCCTTTAAAAGCTCAAAAATACAGAATACCCGTAATTTGGGCTGGTGACAAAAATTCTGACGTTGCTAAAGACATGGAGGAGTGCGACAGTAAAGGCAAACTTGTTATAATGACAACTAAAGTAATTGTAGACCCTCACGCTGGAGAAGTTGCTATTGGCAGAGTATTTAGTGGTGTAGCTAAACCAGGTATCGATGTTTATATGATAAATTCAAGAAGAGTGGGTAAGATACAACAGGTTTCTCTTTACATGGGCCCTGAGCGTGTTGCAGTAGATGAAATTCCTGCTGGTAACATTGTTGCTTTACTTGGTTTAAAAGGAATTTCAGCTGGTGAGACCATATCAAGCGAGAATATAACGCCATTTGAAAGTTTGAGAATTTCTGAGCCAGTAATAACAAAAACCGTTGAACCGGTAAACCCAAGGGATCTTGCAAAGCTTATTGAAGCATTAAAATCAGTAGCTAAGGAGGATCCTAGTGTTAGAGTTGAAATCGATGAGGAAACAGGAGAATACAAAATTTCAGGTATGGGCGAACTGCATTTAGAAATTATTGAACACAAACTTAGGAGAGATAAGAAACTTGATATTAAAACATCTGAACCAATTGTTGTTTACAGAGAAACTGTTCTCGGCAAAAGTAATGTAGTTGAGGGCAAGTCGCCGAATAAGCATAATAAATTTTATATTACTGTCGAACCTCTAGAGGATGGCATTTATAATATGATAATAAATGGGGAGATTCCTCAAGGTAAAATAAAAAGAAAGGAAATGTGGAGAAAGTTTGTTGAAGGAGATATGCCAAGAGAAGAGGCAAAGAATGTTGTTTGTGTGCATGGTACAAATGTTTTAATTGATATGACAAAGGGTATTCAGCATTTAAGGGAAACCATGGAATTGATTATTGAAGGTTTTGAGAATGCGGTTGATAAAGGGCCTTTGGCTCAAGAAAAGGTTGCTAAAGTTAAGGTTAAGCTTGTTGATTGTGTATTGCATGAAGATGCCGTGCATAGAGGCCCAGCTCAGGTGTTACCTGCGGTTAAAGGAGCAATACACGGAGCTATGAAGCAGGCAAATCCTACATTGCTCGAACCAATACAAAATATTCATATAAAAGTTCCTGAAGATTTCCTTGGGGCTGTTACAAGAGAAATACAGAGTAGGAGAGGTCAAATATTGAATATGGAGCAAGAGGGCGACTTAGTTGAAATTTTAGCGAAGGCACCTATAGCTGAAATGTTCGGATTTGCAGGAGCAATACGAAGTGCTACTGAGGGAAGAGTATTATGGTCTACTGAAAACGCTGGATTTGAGAGAGTACCTAACGAATTGGTTGGTGATGTGATAATAAATATAAGGAAAAGAAAGGGATTGCCTCTTGAGGAGGAGCAAGAAACATAAGTTTTAAATAGTCATGCTTTATTTAATTGTTAAACAAAAGTGGGTGATGAAAGATGGCAGAGAAAAAGAAGCCTCACCTTAACTTGGTATTTATAGGGCATGTAGATCATGGAAAATCAACAACAATAGGCAGATTACTATGGGAAATGAAAGCTATTGATGAAAGAGAGATGAAGAAAGCTGAAGAAGAAGCAAAGAAGCTTGGCAAAGAAACATTTGCTTTCGCATTTATTTGCGATAGGCTAAGAGATGAAAGGGAAAGAGGGCTAACGATTGATGTTGCTCACAGAAAGTTTGAAACAGACAAGTATTACTTTACAATAATTGATGCGCCAGGTCACAGAGACTTTGTTAAGAACATGATTACAGGAGCAAGTCAAGCAGATGCTGCTGTGCTTGTAGTAGATGCTAAGGATGGTGTAATGCCGCAAACAAAAGAACATGCATGGCTTGCTAAAACATTAGGTATTCAGCAATTGATTGTGACAATAAACAAAATGGATTTGGTGAATTATGATAAAAATGCTTATGAAAAAGTCAAAGAACAGGTAGTTGAGCTATTAAAACCAATAGGTTATGATACTAACAAGATACCGTTCATACCAACTGCTGCCTGGGTTACTGCGGAGAACATAACGACAAGAGGCGATAAGATGGGATGGTACGATGGTCCTATATTAATTGAAGCTTTAAATACCTTCAAACCTCCCGAAAAACCAGTGAACAAGCCTTTAAGGATCCCAATTCAGGATGTTTATTCAATTACTGGAGTTGGTACCGTGCCAGTAGGAAGAGTTGAAACGGGAACTTTAAAAGTTGGTGATTCAGTGATATTCGAGCCTGCTGGAGTTCAAGGTGAAGTTAAAAGCATAGAGATGCACCATGAGCCCATTAATGTTGCTGAACCAGGGGATAACATAGGGTTCAATGTTAGGGGTGTTGCAAAGAAAGATATAAAGCGCGGAGATGTTGCAGGTCATCCAGATAATCCACCGACGGTTGCGGAGGAATTTACTGCGCAGGTAGTTATCCTAAGACATCCCTCTGCGATAACAACTGGTTATACTCCAGTATTTCACGCACATACTGCAACTGTTGCATGCACCTTTGTTGAATTAGTTAAGAAGATCGATCCAAGAACTGGTCAAACTGTTGAGGAAAATCCGGATTTCCTGAAAGCTGGTGATATAGCAATAGTTAAGCTAAAGCCAATAAAACCAATGGTTATTGAGAAAGTTAATGAGTTTCCACCACTGGGAAGATTCGCTATTAGAGATATGGGTGAAACAGTGGGAGCTGGTATGGTGATTGATGTTAAGCCTAGAAAATAATGCAAAAAGCAAGAATTAAACTTACGGGCACGGATCCCAAGAAGCTTGATGAAATCTGCAGGCAGATAAAGGAAATAGCGCAGAAGGTTGGTGTGGAGGTTTCAGGGCCTATACCGCTACCAACGAAACATCTAGTTGTAGTTACAAGGAAAGCTCCAGATGGCAGAGGCACGGAAACATGGGATAAGTGGGAGATGAGAATACATAAGAGAATAGTTGAAGTAGTACCAAACGAACGAGTAATGAGGCAGATAATGAGAATTCACATACCTGAGGGAGTAAATATAGAAATCGTTTTTAAAACCTGAAACTTTTGAACTTATCAATTTTCTTCTTTCTTAATTTATTTTATGTGGGTATCGTTAAGATTAGATTTGGTAGCTGATAAATATTAAGTGATAAATTTCAAAAGTTAAATATATATTTTATAAGCCGGGGTGCCCGAGCTGGCTAAGGGGCCGGTCTGGAGAGCCGGTGGCGCTCTGCGCCGCAGGGGTTCAAATCCCCTCCCCGGCGTGTATGTATTACTCTTTTACATATCTTTTGGAACTTGTAGCAAAATACATTGTAGTATTCTCAATAATTTTCATCCCTCTCTATATACTTCTCGGAGAATATGGAAAACCGGTAGTAATAGCACTGTTTATATTGTCAGCATCTCTTGCTTATTTGTTGGTATTATTCTAGCTACCTGCTAGCTCCCCAGACACTTCTTTTCTGAGATCCTTTAAATTCTTTATTATTGAAGGTAAGGCAACTTTCATAATGCTTTCAATATCATTTACCAATGCTCTTACTTCCTCAATCTCTTCTTTATAAGTTTTTATTTCCTCAATTACCTGAGAAATTTCCAAATATCTCTTTTTTAGAGAATCTATATGATCTATAGCCTTCTCAAGGTCCCTTTTAATAGTTTCGACTTCTTCCTCCTTTCTATCAACTTTATTTTTCAAGTCTTTCAAAGTAGTTCTAATATCGTCAACATCCTTTAATATTTTATCAAGTTCTTCTTTTTCAATACTCTTAGGAATTTCTTCTGATTCAGAAACTTCCTTTTCTGCTTCCTCAACTTCGAACTCTTCAGGAATTCCACCCTCCTCAGCTTTCTCAAATAGATCTTTTGAAAATGGTGGTTTCGGCTCTTCTCTTATTTTATGCTTTCTCAACTTCCCACTTACTCCCAACTTTAGTTTTGCTGTATTTAAGCTTTCTTGAATTCTCTCAGGAGCGTATCCTTTTTTTCGAAATCTTTCAAACACCTTGGATTCTCCCTCCCCTTCTTCTAATAATGATTCAACTTCCTCGAAAGGTGGTTTTATCTCCTCCCTCCTCCTCTTTATCTTTAATTTATTAAGAAAAGGCATAACACCACCTCCTACCTTTCATTTTTTAGTTTTTTAAGAATCTTATGAACATTTTCGATATGCTTTTCTATGTCTTTTCTATACTTTTCCAATGTCTTTTTTTGAGAATCTAAATCTCCAAGACGTTTCTTTAATTTTTCAATTTCAGAAGGTTTCTTTTCTTCCTTATTAACCCTACCAAATCTTTCATCAATCCACCTCTCCAGCTCATCCAAACTCATGAAACTTTCTTTAAAGGATTCAGCTTTAACAAGCTGTCTAATATACTTCTCACCCTCTTCTTTAGTCATGCCAAATACGAACATATTTAAAATCTCTACAAGTCTTCTAACCCCTCTCAATTCTTCAATTCTTACGGTCTTTTCTAATCTAGATTGTATATTTGAAATGGCTTTCTTTATGTTTTCTAGCTCCTCATCAATTTGTACTTGCTTTTTTGTAATGCTTTCAAGCTTTGCTTGGATATGCTTTTTTGTTGTGACAAAATCTTCACTAAAAGTCTCAAAATCCTTTCTTAATCTAAAGATATACTGCTCGTTAAGCTGAAGTTTTCGCTCAACTTCCTTTAAACTGCTACTCCAGGAGAATTCTGGAGTATCCTTATCTCCATTAACATTTTCTTTAGGTAACATTTTTCGAAGGATGTAAATAGTTTCAAGAAAATTAGTATCATTTGGGATTTAAAATGTTTTATCAAAAAAAAGAAATATGTGACTATACGGTGGTAAAAGATGCAGAGGATAAAATACTTAGAGTTAATTGTTTAGGATGTCCCTATGGCGCATCTCTTGAAGATTATGAGATATGCATGGCAAAAACAATAGATAAACTTCTGGAAAATGAGGATGTTACAAGAGTAATACTAGCCGAGGCTTATGAAAATGAATATGGATCAGAAGATACTTTTATGCTAGTTGAAATCGCAAGTTTAATAAAAAAATTTTTAAAAGTTGATAAACTGCTTTCTTCAGAAAAACTATGCCCCTATGATTGCACTAGATGTCTTTCTAAAAGATCTTCGTTTTTACAAAAACTTATTTTTGATACTCTAAGAAAGGATCCTGTATTAGCCTATTATGAACTTAAAAGAGAAATATCACTGCTAGATCGAAGTATAGAGGAGAAGGGAGGTAAATGTGCGGAATGTGAGTATTATTTTCTTCAGATACTGGAGAAAATGCTTAAGGATCTGGAAAATACCAAACTTATTCGAAAAGCTAAAAAATTCATGGGAAAGTATACTCCTGGAAGAAGGGAAATTTATAGAGAGATATTCACCCCGCTGTTAAAGCCAAACTTTATGCTTACTCGCTATATGGCTACTGTACCTCCATCTGCAGAGGAAGTAGATAGCTACTATATTGGGGAGGACATAGAAGTTAGAATTTATCGCTTGCCTGAGTATGTTGAATATCTTTACTTTACAGTTCCGCCCGAATTTCAGTTACCTGAAGACCAATATATGATTTTGGGTGTAGCAAGAGAGAACCTTGCAAGTCACAAGCCCATGAGTGCGGAATTTACTAAATATTCGCGTGAATACTTCGAAAAAGTTGGAAGTGATTTGCTTATGGATCTAGCAAACAAATATGGTGTTAGTCTATCCTCGCAACGTCTTGAAAAACTAACGGAAATTCTAACAAGATACACTATAGGATTGGGAATTTTAGAGGTTATAATTGCGGATGATAAAGTGCAGGATATTTATATAAATGCCCCCATAGGAACACAACCGATAAGAGTAACTCACCAGGATTTTGGCGAATGCTTCACTAACATTATACCAACAAGAGAGGATGCTGAAGCATTAGCATCTAGATTCAGGTTACAGTCGGGAAGACCTCTAGATGAAGCTGAACCAGTTTTAGATACTGAAGCGGATACCCCAGGCGGTAGGGTTAGAGTATGTGTAATAACTAGGAATTTAAGCCCAAAAGGGCTCGCCTTTGCATTTAGGAGGCATAGATCAAAACCATGGACATTGCCGTTGTTTATTGATAATAAAATGATCAATCCACTAGCGGCAGGTTTGTTAAGCTTTCTTGTAGATGGGGGAAGGTGTATTCTATATGCAGGCCCGAGAGGTTCTGGTAAAACAAGTATGCTTTCTGCAACAATTGCGGAGATCATGCGCAAGTACAGAATAATAACAGTAGAGGATACTTTAGAAATTCCGGTAGATTATTTTAGGCAAATAGGGTACAATATTCTGAGTCTTAAGGTTAGAAGTATAATAACGAAATTAGAGTCGGAGTTGCCAGCAGAGGAGGGAATAAGAACAGCTCTGCGTTTGGGAGATTCATGTCTAATAATTGGTGAGGTTAGAAGTACTGAGGCAAGAGCATTATATGAGGCAATGCGTGTTGGCGCTTTAAGTAATGTTGTTGCTGGTACAATTCACGGTGATGATCCTTATGGTGTTTGGGATAGAGTTGTCAATGATTTAAATGTTCCTAATACGAGCTTTAAAGCTACCGATATAATTGTTATGGTTTCTCCAATAAGATCTGCTGATGGTTTGCATAGATACAGACGTGTTGTTCAAATTACAGAAGTTAGGAAAAGATGGAAGAATGATCCTTTGGATGAAGGTGGTTTTGTGGATTTAATGGTATACGATGCTAAGAAGGATGCTTTAGTACCTACAGATACGTTATGCCAAGGGGATAGTGAGATATTGCAGAGAATAGCAAGTAGGGTGAAGGAATGGGCAGGAAATTGGAACGCTGTTTGGGAAAATATAAAACTTAGGGCAAAGATTAAAGAGACTTTGGTTAAATATGCTAGAAAGCTTAACAGAAGGGATATTCTTGAAGCAAGCTTTGTGTCTATAGCAAATGATGTTTTTCATCTAGCGTGCGATCAGGTAAGAGAGGAATTTGGAAGTGTGGTTGCTGAAGAGGCATATGCAAGATGGCTTTCTTGGCTTAGGGAAGAATTAAGGAGATGACAGATTACACCATTTATTCTAGAGAGTATAGGAGATTTAAAGAGGAGGAATTCGAAGCTAAGAAACCCAAAACACTCTATGAAAAGTTTTGTAAAATATCCTATAAGCTTCTCAAAATTAAAGTTTCAGAGAAAGATAAAAGGAAAGTTGAGGGGTATATTAATATAGCACATCTTAATGTGACTCCTGAAGAAGCATATAGTTTTGCAACTCTTTCGCTGCTTTTTCTATTAATTTTAGCAATTGTTTTTCTTTTCATAAATCGCATGCTAGCAATTGTTATGGCCTTCTCTTCTTTCTCTCTCTTTTTCTTTCTAAGACAATATCCTGCACACTTAGCAGCAAAATTTAAAGTAAAAGTTGTAGAGGAGATTCCTTTTGCCGTTATGTATATGGTTATGTACATGCGTAATAATCCAAGCTTGGAGGGAGCAGTAAGGTTTGCTGTTAAGCATTTACCAGGAGCTATGGGATTAGAGCTGAAAAAGTTGCTCTGGGATGTTCATATTAGAATTTATAGCAATGTTGAGGAAGCTATAGAAGCAAATTTTGATAGATGGGAAAAATTTCTGCCGGAGCTCGTGGAAGCGTTCAGATTAATGATTATAAGCACAAGAGAAAGAATTGAAGAAAAAAGGGTAGATATTCTGAATAAAGCTCTTAATATTACTTTGCATGGTCTGAAGGAAAGAATGGAGAAATACGCTAGAGATTTGACAACTCCAATTAAGATAATAAATGCTCTGGGAATTATACTGCCAGTACTTACTTTAAGTTTGATGCCTGTTGTTGGTATGTTTATGGCTGAGAAAGTTAAACCATTATATTTATTCGCATTTTACGACATCATCATCCCAGGACTTGTATTTTTTATAAGCAGAAACGTTCTTGAGAAGAGACCAGGCGGATTTAAGGTCGATATTTCTCTCCATCCAAAAGTACCATCAAGAGGGAGATTTAAGTTATTGGGTAGGGAGATTCCTGCAATTTACGTAGCGATGATTGTTGCAATTTTGGGGGCAATACCTTTCATTCTTAACTATAAAATTCTTTTTAGCGGAACTGAGGAGGCTTATCAAATAAAATACATCTTTCACACATTGGCACTTGTCGATGGTATTGGTTTAGCGGTTTTTGTCTATGCTTATTTAATTTCGAAGGATCGAAGTAAAATAAGAGAGAGTATCAGAAAAATTGAAAGCAAATTTGATGTCATCCTATTTCAACTTGGCAATTTGCTTGAGGAGGGACTGCCTCTGGAGATTGCGTTTGAAAAATGCTACTATGTAATGAAAACTCCCGAGTTCAAAAAATTCTTTCAAATAACTCAGCACAATCTGCAGTTTATGACATTAGAAGACGCTTTATTTGATCCTGAATACGGATCGTTGAGACACTATCCCAGCAGAATTATAAGAAGCATATTAAAAGTTATAACGGAAGCTTATGAAAAAGGTGTAAAAATTGCTGCAAGATTAATGATAGCCTGCTCGGAGTATCTAACGAATATTAAGAAAGTTGAATTAAAATTAGAGGATTTGCTCGCAGAAACTGTTGCAAGTATGAGATTCGTTGCTTGCTATCTTGCTCCAGTAATTTCTGGATTGATTGTAGGGGTTGGGGTTCTCATAATGACTATCCTTCTAAAGCTTTCAGAGGAATTAGAAAAGTTACGTCCAGCTTCAGCAACGGATATAAAAGGTTACCTTGCAATTGGCTTTTTTGAAATTTCTCAGGCAACGCCTCCAGCTATTTTTCAATTAATTGTTGGTTTGTACGCAGTTGAGGTTAGCATACTTTTAGCGTACCTAGCTTCTGCAATAGAGAATGACGATGATGAGGTAGCAATGCTTAGCTCCTTGAAGAGGATACTTCTTAATGCGGTTTCTCTTTACACGTTAACGCTAATACTTACCTCTGCAATATTAAGTATGTTTGTTAAAGCCCTATTTTAGTAAATGAACGTTGCCAATTCTAACGTTTTCCAAACCAACCTTCCTAGCAGCTTTATAACATTGCAAAGCAAACTCTTTGCTAGTAAATCCTATATCTCGCATGTGATATGTAGGATAATAAGCTAGCAAGCAATACGGAATTGTGGTATCTATACTTGCAATAAACTCTGCTATCTCCTTAATATCATTGACTGTTATGTAGTGAGGAATCAATAATGTACTTGCTCGCAAAAACGGAACTTCTAAGCGTTTATCATACAACCTACCCAACTTTTCGAAATTTTTATATGAATTTTCATTACTTACACCGCATATAGCCAAATTAAGCATAGAATCTCTAGGAAATTTCAAATCAAATTTTATGCCACCCCCTGAGTTTAGACTTAATTCAGCAATATTTTTTAACCATTCCCATCTAAAATTTCCGTTTGTTTCTAAGCATATTCTCAGGATTCTATTTTCATTCTCTGCACACTCGCGTAAATCTTTTGAAACGCGATACACGAACTCTGGCTTAGTACATGGATCTCCTCCAAACCAGCATACGCAAGTTATTCTCCTATTTTTCTTTATTTTTTCAACTATCTCTCCTCTAAAAATCAAATATTGTATTCGCTTTTCAGAGACTATATCTAACCATTCATAATTTTGGCAAAATAAGCAGCTGTATGAGCATGACGCAATGAAAATGGCTGCATTTAAGTATCCTATTTCAGGAGAAGGTAAAACCGAATATTTAGGATATCCTGCATCACTTCCACCAGCACACCAATATGAAGCTACGCAATTTGTAGGATGCGGATCCTCATATATAACCCCCAATCCTGCATCCTTACTGACAATTCTTTTGATTTTATTATCTCTTCTCTCTGTCAACCCACAAAATCCTATAGTTGAAATTCTACAGGAATTTCCACAGAAATTGCAGGGCAGACCTTCAGATGGTATTGAACTAGGCAAATTGAAGGGGGATCTAGCAACCTTATGAGCCTTATTTATATAAGGCAGGGCTTTTTCAAAATCTTTCTTTATACAGTTGTAACATACCTCTAAAATATTTGCAGCCAAATGCTTGCCACATAACTTGCATTTTCTCATCTTTCATAATTAATTATTTTAAAAACCTGTTATTCAAAAATAACTTTGGAATGAAAATATTGCTTAGAAATGGTATAGAGATATTGAGCGATAATTCTAAAATTGCTTTAGATCCTGTAAGAAAGGAAAAGATTGCCATAGTTACTCACGCACATTCGGATCATGCAAGAGTTAAAGAGAATTTTGTAGCTACTCAGGAAACTCTTGAAATTTTAAATACGGTAAAAAATCTGAAAAATTGCTCCACTTTATCAACAGAGCAGAGAATGATTGTTGATGATAGCATTGAAATAAGTTTCCATGATGCAGGTCATATCTTAGGAAGTGTTCAAGTCAAAATTGAAAATAGCTTCTCCGTTGTTTATACCTCAGACTTTTGCTTAGAAGGGAGCTTGATCACAAAGCCTGCAAAAATATTACCATGTGATAAGCTAATTATTGACGCCACCTATGGCTCTAGGATCTTCAAATTTCCAAGAAAAGAGCAAATTTATGATAGAATGGCTCGGCATCTTAAGAAGGCTTTGAAAAATAAGGTTGTGGTGTTCGGATGTTATCCTATAGGAAAAGCTCAAGAAGTAATCAGATTTGCTAATGAATTCTTGGATTGTGACATATTACTTCACTGCAGAATTCAAAGAATTACGGAGGCATGCAAAAAATTTGTTAAACTGGAATATGTTAGTAATGAAGAGGAAAAAGCGGAAATTTTGAGGGAAAAAAGTGGATATATTTGTATATTTCCCCAGCATCTCGTGTTAAGAGATTTAGATAGAATAAAAAATAAGTTAAACGGTTATATTGTATTAGTAACTGGCTGGTCAGTTGTGAGAAAATTTCCTGTAGATAAGGCGTTCCCCTTATCGGATCATGCAGACTTTTATGGTTTGCTTGAATATGTTCAGCAAGCATCGCCTAGGGAGGTTTATACTATGGGGTCTTATGCTGATGGATTTGCAAGATATCTGAGAAGGCAAGGTTATAGCACGAAACCACTTACTCGCTAAAAATTAAATCTTTATATTGTTGTTTTGCATTTATTTTTAGTATGGAAATTTCTATACAAATCAAATGTGGTTCTTTTGAGGAGGCTAAGCAAATTTTAGAAAAACTAATAAAATCTGAAGTTGAAAAGAAAGAAATAAGGGTTTCCAAGAGGGCATTTTCCTTTTCGCTCAGAGAAGCTATATGCGATATTTTAAAAAACTATAATATAACTTCTCCGCAAAAGGCGATGACTTCTAAGCAGATAGCTAAGGCTATTTTAGTTGATAGAAAGTGGGGGCATCTAGCTGAAGAATACTACGCTAATATGGATCTAAGTGATAAGCAAAGTATTATAATGCATCTAGCGACAAACATAATGAAGGTGGCTCTTGAACTTAAAAAGGAAGGCAGATTGGAAGTTTTGAGGGAGGTGGGAGCTCCCCTCAGATATTACTTAAAGAAGATGGAAGCTAAGAAGGAGGAAGAACCACCTAAAGAAGCTGAGCAAAAGCAGATATCTCAAGATAAAGATCAAACTCAGAAAGGTATCCTTAGACCTAGGTTTTTTTAATTTTGATATCTATAGCAATATTGTATTCCCTTGGAGACACTTCTCTAATATCCTTAGCATATATTATCGAAAATCTCTCAATTTTCATCTTTTTTATGATGTTCCCCACCTCGCTGATAGCTAAGTTGATAGCATCTTTCTTATCCTTTCCTTTGGAAAAAGCATGATAGTGAATAACCCCCTCATCTTTGATAGCGCTGATAGCTACATCAAGAAAATCTTTTGCATTTTTTGGAAGATTCATTATAATGCGATCAAACTTTAAATTTAGTAAAGGCACGACATCTCTAGCGTCCCCTAATATTGGAATTACAATGTTTTCAACCTTATTTAATTTTATATTTTCCTTTAGATAGTAATATGCATGAGGATTCTTGTCAATAGCATAAACCTTACCAACTTGACTATGCTTTGCTATAATAATCGAAAAGGGCCCTACCCCTGCAAACATATCCAATATGGCCTCATTATCTTTTACCAGCCTAGCGATTCTTATCCTCTCAGTAGAAAGGCGAGGTGTGTAGAAAACTTTGCTTACATCAAGTTTGAATAGGCATCTATATTCCCTATGCACAGTTTCTGTTCTTTTATCCCCAGCTATAATCTCAACGTCCATTACGCGATACTCACCTGAAATTGGTTTTCTTTTTCTTACGACAACCTTAACATTTTTATGGACTTTCATGATTGCTCTAGCAATAATTTCTTTTTTGCTCATTAAATCATCAGGTATCTGCAGAATGGCTATATCCCCAATAATATCGAAGGATTTTCTTAGAATTTCAAGTTCTTTCTCATTTAATATACCTTTTAGAGCATCTGCTATATCTTTAGGTTGTTTCCTTCTTCTCTTTAAATCCCTTTCTACAACTTCAAAGTCTGGAATTTTAGCTTTAATTGGAAGATAAAGAAAATTTCCCTCAACAGTAGGAAGATAGTTAGTATCTAGCATATTCTTTGAGAGAAGATATTTCCTTACCCTTTCGCCTTCCTCTTTTCTGACTCTAACACACAAAACCATGTAGTAATCTCTGTTACCTTCTCCTCGCTATTGCAAGGACTTCCAACATGGAAGTCTGTAAGTTTTAGGCGTTTACCAGAGCTTTACGCTCTGAGCTCATACACCCTCCAGGCTCAGGCTAGCATACCACTCTCCCGTTAAGGAGTTGGCTACGGAAGAATATATGTCTAGAGATGTATTTAAATCTTTTCCACTCTCTCTTGTATCCCATGCTTACACATGGGTCTTGCAAACAACTGAAAGATAAATTGGGAAATAATTAAAAAAGTTCCTATAATTTATAATGTGGCCGGGGTAGGGTAGGGGCATCCTGCGGGGCTGTGGCCCCCGTGACCCGGGTTCAAATCCCGGTCCCGGCC
>CAZWFW010000036.1:0-13490 GCA_964633445.1 Candidatus Undinarchaeota archaeon
ATTGGTTCTCTGCGTTTTTCTACCTCTTCTATAATTAATGATAACCCCCCTCATACCACCACTCTTATCCTTCATATAACTTTAGATTAGAATAATTTATTGCTTTTAAGATATTCTTAAATATTTCTAGAATGTCTTTCCGATTTTTAACTAAAAATTTAATTATTTTGCTTAACCTCAATAATTTTAGAATGGATATACATAGGCTTCTAGATCTTTGCGAAGATTTGCTAAATATATATGGGTATGAAGTAAAAAGAAACGTTGGTATAAAAGGCCCCCCTATTGTAACGGTAAAGATTGAGAAAGAGCATGTTGCTAGAGAAGAGAGGAAGAGAGAGGAAATAGTATACAGAGCTGATATCTTAGCCGAGAAGAAGGAAATAGAAAGACCCTTTGGCAGAATTGTAGCCGTTTACAAACGTGGCTATGAACCTGTAAGCAAGAGCGATATTTTGCAGCTTGAACATATAAGGAAACTTGCAGATGCTTATCTAGGCATTATGCTAACCGTTACTGGATATGAGAAGGAAGCTTTGGAAACTGCAAAGGAATTAGGCACAATTAGAATAATTACTCCTCAAGATATGGAAAAGTTGATTGGCAAAGCTATGGTAAGAGATCCGAGATGGTTGCACGCTCCCGCTTATCCCGTACTTTTCAGTTATGAGGATGCACTACAAAAGCTGGAATATTTCATCGAAAAAATGCTTCTAACAAGTTGGGAATGTATCTGGATATTCAATCAGCAACTTGCTTATGAACCTTATTGGAAGTTCTCATTCTATGTCAAGAAACCAGATGGTGAAGTAATTAAGGATTGGTTTGCAATAAACGCTTTGGATGGTAAAATAGATGTATGGTGGGAGGTTGCACCAGAAAAAGACCCAAATTATGGAAAATTGTTATATGTAGAAGCTGAGGCGATAAAAAGCGTTGAAACATCGAGAATGGTACCAAGAAGAACTATTACAAAACCAAAGTTGCCAGAGGGTGTAAATTTCGTTATTTATAGACCTGCCTTAGAGAAACATGAGGCAAAAATAGCCGCAACATATTGGATTGCGTATATTTATGATGTAGATCCTAAGGATGTTGTAATAACTGGAAGGGAGCTCGTCTATTATCCCTGGTGGGAATTCTACATATTTTATAGACCAATAGTTAAAAACGCATGGGAAGATACTGAGCACTACGGGGTAAAAATTTCTGGCGTGTATGGGGATGTTTTCAATCAATTCTCACTATATGAGAGTTTTAAAAGAGATCCTGCCTATTACATATTTGAAAAAACATTGATTAGAGTCCTTGGTGTAGAACGCTATATAAGATTAATGAGGAGAATAACTTATTTTATGGCAAGAGCTTATTGGGAACTCGAAATTCCATGGAAGCAATGGTACTTTGATGTGTTATTAATTTTCGCAATTTTGGGGTATGTTTATCTAATATATTTGTACATAACCACGCATTCATTACTAGTTTTATCAATTTTATCAATACTTCTACCATTTTACGGCATAGCTCACGGATTTTGGTGGATACTAAAAGACTATGTCAAAAGATATCATGTAAAACCTGGTCTAAAGGCACCTCATTATGCACATCCAACAATTTCTCCAAGAGTGAAGAGAAAAATAGAATCTGCCCAGGCAAGAATACAGAAAATGGATGCTATGCTAAAGAAACTTGAAGAAATGGAGAAGAAAGGATGGCTTTCTGAAAAACAGAAGAGAGTTTTCGAAAAACTTAAAGAAAAATATACCAGAATGCTGCTGAAGGAGGCAAAATGATAGATAAGGAAAAGCTAAGAAAGTTTATTGAAAATCATATAAGATATCTCGCTGAGATTAGTGACGAGAAGGAAGAAATAGTTTCTGGCAAAAGAACTTTTTTCAAAGAAAAAATCGAGCGGGAGAGGATAAAAAGTAAGAGAGTACTAGATATTTTTGAAAAGTTTAGCGAGTTAAGAGAGAATATAAAGAGAGAGCCATTAATCCTTGAAGATATAAGGATAAATATACGATTTCCAGATGTTTTAACTGCTTACATAGAGTTGTTTTTAAAGGAAATTGGACATGAGGAATGCCTAGCAACTTGGATTATAGAAAATGCTAGGAAAAATATAAAAAAGGTTAAAAGAGAGAAAGGAAAAGAGATTTTAGCCGAGATGGAGAGCTTATGCAACGCTATCCTACCGCTCATAAATATACAAACTCATCATTTAGTATTGCTAAAGCAATACTCAGGGATGCTACTTAACCCTTAATGCGTACCTACCCTTAGCTTTTATCTCTAACTTCTTAGCTATTTCAGAGTTTTCAGGATCAAGAACTATAACGTAGCCTTGCCAATTAGCGCTCATTGTACTTTTTTTACAATTGGGGCAGATATCCTCATCGCTTAAAACCTTACATTCTCTACAAGCCTTCTCCATTATTTACCCTCCTTTTTCTTTTCCTGCTCAATCCACTCCAGTTTACCCAAATAAGGTTGACGCATGGTTAATCCAATTTTTGGAGAATCCCTTTTTAAGCTAACAGTAACAACCCTAGCTCTTACAATATCCTTCTTCTTCAATGATTTCTTAGTATCCCTCCCAATAAGTCTTTCAGCTTTCTTATCAAAGCTAAAGTAGTCGTCAGTAATTTGGCTTATATGTATTAGTCCTTCCATGGGGCCAAGATTAACAAATGCTCCAAATTCAGTTATTCCAGTAATATCCCCCTCAATAACCTCTTGAACCTCTGGTTTAAATATTAGAGCCTCGAAAATAACTTTATGATAGCTTGCACCGTCGCCAGGTAATATTTTTCCGTCTTTTATCTCCTTAACATCTCTAACAAGCAAAATTAGTCCCAGATCCTTATCAATCAATCCCTCATACTGTTCCTTAAGTATTTTCAATGCACTTTCCTTCAATGGTTTGTTAAAGAGCGTTGGAGGTATCCTTACAACATCCTCAATGGTTACAAGCTTGTACATTATTCCTCGAACTTTCTTTTATAGTATTCTATTGAACTTTCAATAACCCTTTTTGCATGATCAGCATCCTTCCAACCTAATATCTTTACCTCCTTGCCCTCAAGTTCTTTATAATGCTCAAAGAAATGGGAGATCTCCTTAAACGTATGCTCTGGAATATCCCCCATATCTTTAATATTCTCAAATCTCGGATCCTTTGTAGGTACTGCAAGTACTTTATCATCGTAATCACCAGAGTCGATCATTTTAAGCAAAGCTACAGGTCTAACCTCAATTACGCATCCAGGAAATGTCGGTTGCTCCATAATGACCATAATATCTAGAGGGTCTCCATCGTCGCAAAAGGTTTTTGGTATTATACCATAATCCGTCGGATAGTGGAATGGGGTATAAAGTACTCTGTCAAGAACAAAATATCCTTTTTTCTTATCAAACTCGTATTTATTTCTACTACCCTTCGGTATCTCAATTATGGCATAAACAATTTCAGGAGGTTCTGGACCAGGTTCAAGCTCTCGCCAAAGCTTGCCGATCATATACTCACCCCCTCACTCATTTGGAAATATTTATTTTGTCTAAGAAATAAAACTTTTATACCCTTACTAATTAATAGTTTTCGCAATGCCCTATCATTTGTTGCAATGATGAACTCCCTTCCGCTCAGATTACTGAAAAATTTATCCACATCTTTTTCGTCAGTTTCCAGAATCCTAAAGCCTTTTTCTCTGATAAATCTCAATGCCGCTTTTGCTTCCTTTTTTTTCTTACTAACCAATTTCAATTCTTCTACTACGCAGGAGGGTATTAAAATTTCATAGTTTGCTTGCAAAGCGTCATTTATGGTATCCAAATTTATTTTGTTTTGAAAAATAGCTATCAAAATGCTTGTATCCAGCAAAATTTTGAATTTTCTCGCCATTTTTTTAGAGTTCCAATAGATTCCAGTAAATTTAAGTACATACTATGTTATTTGCATTTATATGAAAATAACGATTAGCGGATCTGCAGGTGCTGGCAAAACAACCGTCGCTAATATTCTTGCTAAGGATCTTAAGCTAAAGAAAATTTCAGCCGGAAGCATATTCAGAAAAATCGCCAAGGAGAAGGGGATAAGCTTACATGAGCTCAGCAAGCTGGCTGAAAAAGATGATAGGTTTGATAGAATGGTTGATGAATATCAGAAAAAAGAGGCTGAAAAAGGTAATGTCGTAGTTGAGGGTAGATTAAGTGGATGGATCGTTAATAATGCGGATCTCAAAGTCTTTTTGATAGCTCCTTTAGAAATTAGAGCAATGAGGATAGCTAATAGGGACAATAAAAGTTTTTATGAGGCATTAAATGATATAAAATTCAGGGAGATGTCTGAAAGTAAGAGGTATAGAGAGATTTATGGAATAGATATAAATAACCTTGAAATATATGACTTAGTATTAAACACAAGCAAGTGGAAAGCTAAAGAGATCGCTGAGATAATAAAATTCGCATTGAAGTTAAGAAAAAATGATGGAGGTAGGTAGAATCTGTGTAAAAACAGCTGGTAGAGAAGCAAACAGAGCTTGTGTAGTTGTCGATATAATTGATGAGAACTTTGTTCTAGTTACTGGGCCTAGGGAAGTTACAGGCGTTAAGAGGAGAAGATGCAATATTAAGCATCTCGAACCCACAAAGTACAAGATTGATATAGAGAGGGGAGCTAGCGATAGGGAGGTTTTTGAAGCCCTAAAGGCAAATAAGGATGTTGTTGATAAGATTCTGAGAAAGTTTGGACTTGAGAAGGATATAAGTAAGATAAAAATCAAGAAGGAAAGTTCAGAAAGTAAGAGGAAAAGCACAAGAAGCAAAAAGTCAAAAAAGTGAGAATTAATTGATATTATTGTGAGTGGATGGGTATTCCTTGACCTCAGGGAACCTAGCGGAACGTTTGGATATGCTCCCAATAAAAGACCACTTGATTTATTAATTCGCTACGGTGTTATAAATCTGGACAAACCTAGAGGACCTACAAGCAATTACGTCGTGCATGTTATTAAGAAGGTTTTGAATTTGAAAAAAGCTGCACATGGAGGAACACTAGATCCCAAAGTCTCAGGCGTATTGCCTATACTGCTTGAAGATTCCGTAAAAGTTTTGAATTTGATGAATAGATTTGATAAAGAGTATGTTTGCTTAATGCATTTGCATAAAAATGTTAGCGCCAACAAGCTTAAAAATATTTGTAAAGAGTTTGAAGGAGTTATATATCAGAAGCCTCCCGTTAAATCAGCGGTTTCCAGAAAGATAAGAAAGAGAAAAATTTATGAAATAGAGGTACTAGAGAAGGAGGGAAGGGATGTTCTCCTGAGAGTAAGATGCGAAGCTGGAACCTATATAAGAAAGCTTGTTCATGACATTGGCAGAGCGTTGGGAATTAACGCCAACATGCTTGAACTAAGGCGAACGAGGTTTGGGGTCTTTAGGGAGGAGGATTCGGTAACGCTTCAGGACGTTTTAAAAGCCGTGTATTTATGGAAAGAGTGCGAAAATGAGGAGGTATTGAGAAAAATAATTCTTCCTGTAGAAAAAATTCTTAGCGTTGTGCCTAAAGTCGTAATTAAGGATACGGCAGTTGAGGCAATCTGCCACGGTGCTAACCTTTCTGCAAAAGGTATTGCGCAACTTGAAACTGATGTGAAAGCTAACGAGCAGGTTGCAATATTAACGTTAAAGGGCGAGTTGGTGGCGCTTGGTAAAGCTTTAGTTAATGCTGAAGAATTCAAAAAAAGTAAGGGTATTGTAGTTGATATAGAAAAAGTCATTATGAAACCTGGCTTATATCCGAAATGCTGGTAACATTACTTTTCAGAGTCAAAGACGAAATTTCTTAATTAGTGAATACCAAAGATACCAAAAGCAGGGAGTTTGCTCCGAACTGAACTTTAAAAACAAAAAATTTAATAATAATAATTTAGCATGCTGAAAAGGGTGGAAATAAGGGGATTTAAATCATTTAAAAAGAAAACGATTTTAACATTCTCTAAAGGTATAACAGCAATTGTAGGGCCCAATGGGAGTGGTAAAAGTAACATAATTGATTCTATTTGCTTTGGGTTGGGAGCTAGCTCTATGAGAGCATTAAGAGCCAGCAAACTAACAGATTTGATTTTCAACAGCGAGAACTATAATGAGGCTTGTGTAACATTGTATTTGGATAATTCATCAAAAATTTTCCCCTTTAATGATGAGGAGATCGAAATAACAAGAATAGTCACAAAAAAAGGTGATTGCATATATAAGCTCAACGGAAAAAGAGTTTCGAGAAATAAAATACTAGAGGTTTTGTCTTTAGCAAAACTGAGCCCAGATGGTCATAATATTATCAAGCAAGGGCAAATAACGAGCATTTTGGAGAAGAGACCAAAGGAAAGAAGAGAAATTATCGATGAAATTGCAGGAATAAAGGAGTTTGACGAAAAAAAGCAAAAGGCTCAGAAAGAACTGGAGGAGGTTGAGTTAAAGATTCATGAAACCGAAATTATTCTAAATGAGAGAAAAAGGAATCTCGAGGAGATTAAAAAGGAAAAAGAGGTTGCTGAAGAATATTTAAGATTAAAAGAGAGATTAAAATTTCTAAAAGCGAGTATTGCTTTTACAAAGAAAAATTTGCTAGAAAAGGAAATAGATAACATAAACACCGAAATAATCTCGCTAAATAAGGAAAAGGAGGGGATAGAGAAAAGAAAGAAGGAGCTTGAGAAAGAAGTTGAAAAGTTAGAAGTAGAATTTGAAGAAATTAGCAAAGAAATTGAAAAGAAGGGAGGGGATAGCTATCTAAATATTGCAAAAACTATAGAGAGACTTAAAGGTGAAATTAGCAAATTAATTGATAGATCCAACTATATAAATAGTGAGATTGAGAATATTCAAAGAGAAATTTCCGATCTGGAAGCTAAAAAGATAACATCTGAAAACCTTCTAAAAGAAAAGGAGAAGGAGTATGAGGAGAAAGAAAAAGAGTATAAAAGAATTAGGGAAGTCATTGAGAAGGAAAAAGAAAAATTTGAGGAATATTTCAAATTTAAGGAGCAAGAAAAAGAGATTGCTAAGTTGGAAAGTAGAAAAAATGCTCTTGAGTTTGCAATAAGTAGCAAAAATGAGAAATTATGCGATATAAGAAAGGAGTTGCAAGAAATAAAGCAAAAAATTTCAGAACTGAGTAGAAAAGTTACAAGTGTAAAAGATGAGCTAAGCAGAAAGAATGAGGAACTTTTGAGAATTTCAAGAGAGTACGGAGATTTGGTGCGAAAAAGAGAAAACGTTTGCAAAGAGTTAAGAAGCGTTGAAGATGAGCTAAGCAGATTGGAAATTTTGGAAAGCGCATATAGGCTTGAGAAAGGAAGAATGAGAGTTGTTTCAGAAATTTTGTCCTTAAAACAAAAAATTAATGGTATTTATGGTCCAGTATTTCAACTATTTACGGTTGAAAAAAAATACGACAAAGCAATAAAGGTAGCTGCTGGAGATAGGCTATTTTATATAGTTGTTGAAAATGAGGATGTTGCTAAGAAATGCATTGAGCATTTAAAGCAAAAAAAAGCTGGTTATGCGACGTTTATACCATTAAACCGCGTTAAAGCAAATGCCTTAAGTGTTAAAAAACCTGGGGTTGTAGATTGTGCTGTGAATTTAATAAGCTTTGATACCAAGTTCACCAATGTTATGAACTTGATTTTTGGATCAACACTGGTAATGGAGTCTTTTGACGCTGCTAAAAAATATATAAAGGAATTTAGAATGGTTACGCTAGATGGCGAGTTATTTGAGAAATCTGGGGTAATAAGTGGTGGTTACATAAAGTTGCCAAGTTTCGAGGGTATAAGGATAATAGAAAAAATAAATGAGTTAAAAACTAAGCGTGACAGTTTGCAAAATCAATATACAGATCTTTTGAGTAAAGTTGAAGAGGCAAAGGCTAATAGAAATATTTTGGAAAGCGAAATCTCAAGATTGAAAGAGGAAATAAATACTATGCAAAATGAATTAGAAAACCTGAAAAATAAAGAGAATAATCTCGAAAATCAGAGATGCTTGCTTGAGAGAGAGATAAAAGAATATGAGGAGGAAATAGCAGGTATAAAGGAGAGATTGAGCGAGATAAAGCCAAAAGAAGAAATAAACATAGAGAAGCTTGGTAGTGAGATTAAAGACTTGGAAGAGAAAGAGAAAAAGCTTGGTATTGACGTTGAGCTTCTCAAAGAAGAAGTTAAGAGGATAAGGCAGCAAATAAGAGATTTTGAGGAGCAAATATCGAAGAAAAGAGATAAGCTAGGAAATTTGGAAGAGGAAGGAGGAATGATTAAAAGAAAACTTTCAGAACTTGATGCCGAGCTAAATAATAAACTAAAGGAGGAAGAATCGCTAAAAAAGGATTTAAGCAAGCTTATTTCCAGAAAAAGGGAAATTGAGCAAATGTCGAGAGAAAGAAAGGAAGAATTAGCAAAGGAAATATCAAGGGAGAGCGATATTTCCAATAGGATAAGAGAGTTTGAGATTGAGAAAAGAAACAAAGCTCAAAGATTGCGCGAGGTTGAAGAGGAGCTCTCAAAATATGGGGATGTGCACGCAGAAAACATTGATATATCATCAGCAAAGGCTGAAGTCGATGAAATTGAAAATAAGTTAAGAAGTTTTGGTAATGTAAATCTAAAGTCCCTAGAGATTTACGGAAAATATGAAAAGGAGTGCAAGGAACTTGAAAACAAAATAAACAAACTCAGGGAGGAGAAAGACTCTATTATAAAATTTATTGAGGATGTAGAGAAACGAAAAAGAGATACATTCTTTAAAGTTTTAAACAACATTTCTGAAAAATTCGATGAGATATTCAAAAAAATCTTTCTGGGTGGAGAAGCTAAGCTTGAATTAGAAGACCCTAACAACCCATTCGAGTCTGGATTGATAATAAAGGCAAGACCAGGTGGCAAAAGACTCGTCAATATAGATTCACTATCAGGTGGGGAGAAAAGTTTAACAGCAATAGCATTTCTTTTTGCAATTCAACAATACAAACCTGCACCATTCTATATATTGGATGAACCAGATTTTCAGCTTGATGAGAACAATGCGTTAAAATTTGCTAGAATGCTTAAAGAGCTTGCTAAAAATACACAATTCATTTTAATCTCCCATAACGAAACTGTAGTCTCATTTGCAGATTATTTATACGGCGTTTCAATGCAAAACGGAGAATCTCAGGTAATTAGTTTAAAATTAGAGTAAATTGAAAAAATTTATACAATCAGTTGTAAACTTATGAGAATAAAACTAAATTTATATAAAATATTGTAAAGATGAGGGTCCTCATCATTTATGATAACACATCTTTCAGAAAAGATTTGCAAGCTGATTGGGGATTTTCAGCGCTTGTGGAAGTTAAGAAAAGAAAAATCCTTTTTGACACAGGAGCAAACGGAAGGATTTTACTTTCGAATATGGAAAAGCTTAAAATTGATCCTCAGGATATTGAAGACGTTTTTATCTCGCATCTACATTGGGATCATATAGGTGGTTTATCATCTTTTCTTCACATAAACAATAAAGTAAAGCTTTGGGTTCCTTCATATTTTTCCGAAGCAAAGAATGCAGAGAAAGTCATTGAGGTGAAAGAGCCGAAAAAACTTTATGAAGGGATCTACTCTACTGGCGAGCTTGAAGGAATAGAGCAATCACTTTGCATTAAAACAGGGAAAGGCATTGTAGTCATAGCTGGATGCTCTCATCCAAAAATGGAGAGTATTCTCAGCATAGCTTCAAAATTTGGCAAGGTTTATGGTATTATAGGAGGTTTGCATGCAACTAGGCCTGAATCTTTAAAAGGTTTAGATTTGATTTGTCCGACGCATTGTACCCAATATAAAGCGGAGATAAAGTCCCTTTACCCAAGCAAATATATTGAGGGAGGGGCAGGAAAAGTTATTGAGATATAATCAAATAACTTGAAAATCAGAAAATATCCTTTAATATCAATTTCCGAGATAAAAACTTATTCCAAAAACACACCTTCTATTTTAAATTTGTTGAAGGTTCTAACAATGAAAAACTTTGAGGTTTGCAAAAAAAAAGACTGGGAAGTTTAAGATTTCAGAAAAAGTTAAGAATCTAATCCGAACTTGATTTGATGAATTTTAGTTGAATTCGATTCTTATCCTATATCTTTGCATTTCTCGCTTTTGCATACTCTCACCAAGTAGTCAACAGCATATTTATTTCCAACAATCACACCATTTGGTAATTTACAGAATTTATACTCTCCATCTTCATAAACACCCTCCCCTCCCCAATGTTTGCAAAACTCTTGCTCTTTTTCCTTTCCGAGAAAATAGCCATTCACATCTTGGGAGGTAGACGGATACCCCTCTATCGCTACCAAAGTATTGTTTTTAAGCACCGCAAAAAGCAAAGGCACACCTCCGTCCCATGTAAAGTTAAATTCTTCCTTAAGATATAAAGCATAAGATGTGTTCATGGTTTCCACCACTCTTATTCCATGCTCTTTCGCCATTTCGTGCAAATACTCTCTCATATGGTGGCAATGTGGGCAAACAGGAGAATATATGAGATAAATTGTGTTCTCCCCCTCGGAAGTTACAGCAGTTGTAGGGGCAGAAAACCATGTTGCAATAAATACGCCCAGAAGTAAAATTCCAGCAAGGAGATGAAGCTCTTTTATGTGTTTTTCCTTCCATTTCACCACACTTTCAGGGGATGTTCCAAAAACAACAAGGAGCGTTATTAAAATCATAGGAGAAATAAAAATTAGGTTATAATATGCCAATAAGAGAAGATTCCTAATGCTGTGTATGGCAAGCATACCTAAGGCAACAACGTATGGTCCAGAAGAGCAGGGCAAAAGAAGTACAGAGCAAAGAACAGCCATGGGTAATGCCATCAAAGGATTTTCCACACCTCTCAAAACTTTCTGAGTTATTGGTCTAAATTTCATCGGCATTTCCAAGGAAGCGAACCCAGGTTTGTACGAAAAATAAGCATAAAACTCCATTGCAATCATCACAACAAGAAGAACTCTTAATACACTCCACAATATCTCGCCTATTCCGAGAAGATAAATAGCTTCGAGAATTCCCATTCCGTAGAGGAAGTACATTACATAAATTGTAAACGTAAAAAGCAATCCTCCCATCAAGGCGTGTTTTCTTCCCTTTGTAATTACGAGCGCAGATAGCAGCAATGCCTGCACTGTAAGTGTGCAGGGATTAACAGCATCCACAAGTGCCAGTCCAGTAATCTGCAAGAAAGTTTCAGACATAAAATTTAGTCAAATAAGATTCCTATATATATTTTTCGCTTTAAATATTGAAAATATGACTTTGGAAGGAGAATCGGGGCTTTTTAAGTTAATCTTTACCATTTGGAATGGTTGCAAAAAGCTTTTTAGCTTAGCTATGGGCAAGCTCTATGGGTTCAAGAATAAGAATCCTGCTCCTAACCATAATTCTACTTCATGTTACTTCAATCTGTTGTTTAAAAGAAAGTTTAAGAATAAAGAGAGAAATTACCCCATACGTTCTAGAAAAGTCTGCCAAGCCTAAATTTTGAAAGATTTTCAGCACCTTGCAGAGGTTAAGAAAGTCCCTTTACGAGCAAGATATGGAACAAGAAAAGATTTGCTTGAAGGCAAAGGGTTAGTTGAGAGGAGGAAAGAATAGTGAATATTATTGTTTTCGCTAAAAATAAAAAGTTAAATAAAAAATAGTAGCAAGATTAATTGATATGAATTTAAAAATTTTAGTTTTAATCTGGATTCTAATTTTAGCAGGAGTAGGGGTTTGGTTTTCAATCCAAACCGAAAAAGCAAAACCAGAACAGTCAAAAACAGAGATTTTGTCAAATATTTCTATCGAGCCAAAGGAAGAAAAGCCCGAAATAACTTTGATCTCCGTTTATGACAATTATCAAGTGGATCCGAGACTTAAAACCGCCTGGGGCTTTGCTACTATAATAGAAACCCCTAAGGAGCTAATACTTTTTGATACTGGCGGAGATTCGGAGATTTTACTTTCAAATATGGAAAAACTGGGCATTAATCCTTTATCGGTCAAGAAAATAGTCATTTCTCACATTCACAGTGACCATGTAGGCGGTTTGGAAGGTTTCTTGGAGAGAAACAGTAATGTTACAGTTTTCATCCCAAGTTCCTTTCCACAATCTATTAAAAGTATGATAATCCAGAAGGGAGCAAGATTGGCAGAGGTTTCAGCACCAAGGGAAATCTCCGACTTTATTTATACAACTGGAGAGCTTTACGGACCTCCTGCAGAGCAATCCTTAATCATTGATTCAAGAAAAGGGTTGGTAATTATTACAGGATGCGCCCATCCCGGAATTGTAAACATTGTGAAAAGAGCTAAAGAATTAATGAAAAGGGATAAGGTATACTTGGTTTTAGGAGGATTTCACCACCCTCCAGTTTCTTGCGTTAAAGAATTTAAAGAATTGCAGGTAGAGAAAGTTGCACCATCTCACTGCACAGGCGATTTGGTAAGAGAGGCTTTCAGAGAGGAATACAAGGAAAACTTTATTGAATACGGAGTAGGAAAAATAATCAGGATTTAATAGAAAGTATAAATAAATTTGCTTGGTTGTTGGATGATAATAAAAATACAAAGTGCTCGTAAATGTTAATGGAAAGCTCAATTGAGGAAATGAGGTAGATTGAAATGGGTTGGGAATTTGTTGCTTCTGGGTTATTTGCAGCAATAATAAGATTTTTGCTGCTAATTTTTGTAGCTTGCTTGCTTATATCTTTCACAATAATCTTTTTCCTTACAAGAAAAATCGAAGGAAAGAAGAAATGGATTCTCAGACTTGTTTTTTGTTTTGCCCTTCCCGTTAGCCTTTCTGTTACTTTTGCTGATAGGTTTTGTAGGAAAAGTGATAAGTGGTTGGTAGAGTTGAAAGCTATTCATAAACCCTTCACGCTGAAAAGTAAGATGTTTTTATATAAAATGTAAATATTGCAATTTAAATAATTACCGCAATTCCTTTCGCTTACCCGTAGAGCCCTGACAGATAGATGAAATTGAAACATCCACCATGTGGAGCGCTATGCAAGATTTGTAGAAATTTCAAAAGCGGAAGATGCAACGGTTGTATTGAAACAAAAGGTATACCTTGGTTTCTAAAAAGATTTACGAAATTTGAGGTTTGCCCAATTTATGACTGTGCTAATGACAAGAAAGTCTCAAAATGCATAGATTGTAAAGAATTTCCATGTAAGAAATTCTTAGATTGGTATAATCCAAGAATTGGATTTTTCAGAAGTTCGTTAGCAAGAGTAGGTTCATTATACTTACGTAGGAAAGTAGGAACTAAAAAATGGAGGGAAATTTTAGTTGAATATGAAGGTGGTGAAAAATAAAGTTGGAAAATTGAGCATAGTTTTTTGCCTTATTCCTGATTAATTTAAATATTAATAGTTCTTGGTTTATAAGCATAATAAGTAAAAGATT
>CAZWFW010000037.1:0-13431 GCA_964633445.1 Candidatus Undinarchaeota archaeon
TGATACATCAACTTCCTAACCTTTGCTATAAATTCCTCTCGTCTCCCCATTTTTTAATAAATACTTAAAAGTTAAGCACTTCCTATTTAAATCTTCTTTATCAAATATGAGCCTGTCAACCTACAATAATTTCCTAAGGTCAAAAAGTTAATAAGAGGGTAAAGCCCCCTATTATTTTTGGCAAAACTGGCAAAAAAAAGGGTGATAACAATGCAAGCAGCAAGCACTTGAATTATTATTTGCAAAACTATTTAAAAATAATTACATCGATATAAAAACAAAGATAAGGCTTGCCTGCTTTATTATCTAGGTCTATCATTACGCAAAGCAAAGAAGTTATTTTAATCCAAAGAAAAAGAAGCGCAAAGTGATTGCAATAGACGAAACAAAAATTTACGGTTTTTACGTTTTTGCTGCGATTGATGTTAATAGCAACGAAATAATTGCAACATATGCAAGTAAAGGGCGCAGCAGCCTGGATGCTTTGATTTTTATGAAAAAAGTTTTAAAAGCTTGATCGATAAACCAGAATTAATTCTCTGCGATAAGGGGAAATGGTATAGTTATGCTTTTGAAAGATTGGGATTAAACTATAAGCATGAAAAATTTGGTTTAAGGAATGCAATTGAAAGGTGGTTTTTCTTGTTGAAGCATAGAACTAAGAGGTTTTACAATTGTTTTCATGCTAATAACCTTACTGGGAAATTTAAAGCTGTTTATGAATTTTGTTTGAGTTTTGCAGCACTGTATAATGGTTTGATTGGGAGGTGGTTAAGTTGACAAGCTGCAAATATTGCTAATAATCCTCACTAAGGCTAGAAAAGGTTAAAAATTTAACAATAACAATATCTAATCTTCTAAAATTCTCAAAAATTCCCTAAAGGAACCCAATTTACTCATTTTCTCTATTGAAAAGTCTTTTAATTTACAATATTTTATTCTACCCTTTATTTTCAATATTTCCTTTAATTTCTTCTTAGGATTTTCACAATTTTCTGCATCTTTAATATAATTTGCAAGTATCCATGTCTCTAACTCTCTTTTAATAATGATGAAAAAATCAGCAGATTCTATACTCCTTCTTATTTCTTCATCGCCTTCTAATCCTTTCTCATCTGCTAAAATAAGGGTATTTTTGAAAGAATAACCATATGCATTTTCAAGCATTCTCCTAAACTTTTTCCAGCTTTTAAAATTGCCAATTCCCCCTATTTCCTTAATAAGAATCCTTTTCTTAACTTCAAGCAAAGGCAATATTTTTCTTTCAAGGATATGTTTATCCTTTTTTCCTTCAACAAGAATGAGGAGGTCAAATTCATGTTGCATAGAGCAACAACCTCTCTCTTTCAAGGAATTCCTTTACTTCTACTTCCTCCTTAAACTTCAATATTTTACCTTCAGAAATACCTAATATTTCCTCTGTCTTAAAATACTTTAAAACAAACGGATTATGAGTTGTTATCAAAACCTTTGCTGGAGCTTCCTTTATAATTTCACATAAAATATCTAGTAAGCCAACATGCATATGAATCTCTGGCTCTTCAATAACTATAAATCCTTCTATAGTTTCTAAAGCTGTTGTATAGAAAAGAAATCTTAGAAAGCCATCAGATTCCCTTCTTATATCAATTTCTTTTCCATTCTTCAAGCTCTTAAGCAACATCTTATGATTTATAATCTCAAATTTTAAATCATCTATTTCAAAAACCTCGATCATTATAGCCCTTATATCATCAAATTTTTCTATATTGGATAAATACAAGTGATGAAGAAACGATATAAGATTCGAACCATCTTCTATTAATTCCTTTTTCTCCCATACCCATCCAGAGTCTTTAATCCTGTCTTCATTAGGTCTTAAAACGTAAGTTTTATCTAAGAAGCTGCAAATTTTTGCTAATTCCTCGTATTTTTGAAGCTTTTTCCCTATTTCGGAATAAGGATCTTTCATATACCAGAGAAAACTTTGATTCTCATCAATTTTAAATTCCTTATCCTTTATTTTAAGCAAAGAACCGCTCCTTTTAACAATTTCTGAAAATTCTTCTATAAGCTTATACTCAAGATCAAATTCTCCAAACTTTACGTTATAATTTTCAAAAGAAATTTCCAAATGTTTTTCTCTCACTGGTATTAAGTCATAAACATCTTTATTACTTGGAAATAATTTCCCCTTTATACTTCCTTCCACCAAATTCTTAAGAAATTCTATTCCTAAAGTTAACATTGTTTTTCCAGCCCTATTTCTTCCTATAACAATAACTTTATCTTTAATCTCTAAACAAGCTTCAGAAAGATTGCCAAATTTTTGATAAATTATTTTCATCAGCGTGAAGATGCAGCTATTCTCTCAATCTCTTCCTTTTTAGCTACCGAGTAGCAACGCGTGTCATAATTTGCTGCTGCTATTATTTCATCCGCTAATGCCTCCCATATAGATTTCCTTCTTTTAAACGCTCTCTGGGCTGCTCCATGCGTTATAAATCTCAAAGCTAAATCTACCCTTCGCAACGGTGCAGTATCTACAGCCTTTTGAACGATTATACCACCTTGCCTAAATCTTGTTATTTCTTCCCTTACAGCGCAGTTCTCAATAGCCCTCACAAGCACCTGTATAGGATTTTCCTTTGTTCTTTTCTCAATCAATTCAAAAGCCTTCATAACAAATTTTAAAGCCTTTAGCTTCCTACCACAATCTCTGCCAGATGTCTTTATATGCTTGTCAGTATCCTTAGAATGACCAGTAACCATTAATTTATTCGCAAGCCTCTCAACTATGTGATATTTCTCTTTACCAAACCTTTTATTCGCAAGCCTACCCCCATTATGCAAGACAACTCTCAGCTCTAGATTAATATAAGGCTTCAGTCCAGGATCGCTTACAACAACATCTCTACAGCTCCATTTTCCAAATACTTTCAAATCTAGAGTCATCTTCTGGGTTTCTCCTTTCTTCCCGTCCTTAGCTCCTCTAATGCAATATCATTAACTTTAACAACTTTATATCTAACTCCCGGAATATCACCAACAGGGCCGCCCATCGCTCCACCAATACCTTCAATTATAACCTCGTCATGCTCGTCAATGAAATTAATAGCCCCATCTTTTGGTGCAAATGCTGTAACAATCCTACCATTTTTAACTAATTGGAGTTTTACGCATTTACGTATTGCCGAATTAGGCTGTTTTGCCTCAAGTCCTACTTTTTCTAATACAATTCCTCTAGCCTGAGGTGCTCCCTCTAAAGGATCAAATCTTTCCTTAGATCTAAGCATTCTCTTCTTATAACGCTTATCACTCCACTTAAATCTCCTTCTAACCTGTCTTAGCTTCCTCGCTGCAAACATACCATTTGGCTTGCTCATCTTATCAGCACCTCATCAATATCATGATGTCTTTGTAGTATTCTTTTTATTAGATTTATATTTTTTCCATTTTTACCGATGACCATTGCGCGCTCTTGTGAATTCCATAACCTAATAATTGCTATTTTTTTGCCCTTGCTATTTATTACATTAACATCTCTAGGAGCGATGGGATAGAGCATATTTACTATGAATTTTTTAGGATCCTTCGAATACTCGAATACTTTAATGCGCTTATTAATTAAATTTCTTACATTTCTTATATTCATACCACCCTTTCCAATAGCAAGTCCCATATCACCACTTTTTACTATAAAAACTACTATATCATCATCCACTATACAATCCTCTACCCTCGCTCCAGTTAAATTTTCAAAAAGTGCTAAATACCTAATACTTTCCGTATTAAGCCTTAATGTAGGCACTTTTCACTGTTCCTCCCTACTACTTCTAATATTCTTGACTCACCGGGATCTTCTATTGTAAGTACTGATACAGGGAAAGGTTTCTTACAGAGGCTTGCCAACTCCTTATTATTACCCTTAAACTTATATATTGGTGTTTCTGTAAGAGATGCATAATATTCAATATCCTTTCTAATATTTTCAGGGCAGTTATTCGCTATTATTAATAATTTTGCTTTACCAAGCTTTAAAAGCTTTATTGCACTATTTGATCCTAACTTTACTTTCCCAGTTTCCATCGCCAACTTTAATTGCGTTTCAAGGTTCATTTCTCTTCATTCTTAATTCTGTTATTCCTGTTCCTATTGGAGCTACCTTACCGACTATTATACTTTCAATGACACCATCAAGGTGGTCAATTTCGCCTCTCGCGCTTGCATTAAATAAATGCTTAACGGTTTCTTCAAAACTCGCTCTTGCCAGAACGTTTGCTTTCTCACCGGCTACACCATGCCTACCTATACCCTTTATAACACCATCAAAAGTCATAATGTCCGCAACAAGCATAATATGTCTTACATCTACCGTCAATCCTGCATCCTCCAATGTAGCCATAGCCTCATTTATTATAGCATTTCTCGCTGCCTCAATACCAAGGACATCTGCAATTTCAAAAATATCATTGCTTATTGTTCTAGTCGGATCTATACCTTTAATATTCAAAACCTTTGCAAGATTCGTACCACTCGTATAAATAACATATTCTCCATTCTCCTCCAAAATAATAACATGCTTTATCCCCCTTATACCTTTTATGAATGCGTTTTTCAACTTATCTTTAATTTTAAATAAGTCAGAGACAGTAGCATTTTTCTTGCTGATAACTATTTTATTACCTTCAACTTTAACATTAATTTTTTGAATCTTCCTAATAGCTTTAAGAACAGATTCCCTATCAATTTCCCTTCTCTTTATTTCGTCTTCATCTAGCCTAACAACAACATTCATACCAACTAAGTCTATCGAAATTTCCTCCGCAATCTTCTCAAGCGTAGTCTCCCTAATCTTATTGGCAATTTTTCTCGCCATTTTTCTATCCTTTTTGTATTTCTCACTAAGATAAATTTTCATTTGAGGGGTTTTAGGCGTTTTCTTAGCATCGACAATTTCTATTAACCTTGGCAAACCTCTTGTAATCTCCATAGCTGCTCCAGCATAGTGCTTAGTTCTCATCATCATTTGCGTTCCTGGCTCACCTATGCTTTGAGCAGCAACAACACCAACTGCCTCTCCAGGTTCAACTTTTGACCTTTCGTATTCAAAAATAATCCTATCTACAATCCTTCTGATCACATCCTCATCCTTTATTTTTCTTTTCTTTATACTCTCCTCTAATTCTTCAATAATATTTATTGGCAATTCTATTCCTTTGCTTGAAATATACTCCCTTACATTCATTTCTCTCTATTCAATACTTCATCAATAATTTTATCTACATTAACATTTTTGCCCCAATCGCTTTTAGTGACATCTATCCCATCCTCGCCATATTCAAATTGTATAATTCTACCCTTATTATCTCTTACAGTACCGTCATATTCAACCTTTAAATCCTGCAGTGCGTTGATAAGCCTCCTTTGCATGTAACCGCTTTTAGGAGTTCTCATTGCTGTATCCGTAAGACTTTCCCTTCCACCCATCGCGTGGAAGAAGAACTCTTCAGGAGTCATCCCTCGCTTATAGCTTGAATAGACGAAACCTCTTGCCTTTGCACCAATATCTCCTTCCTTAAAATGAGGAAGGGTTCTATTCCTGTAACCTCTTGATATTCTTCTGCCTCTTATAGCTTGCTGCCCTATACATGCGGCTATTTGTGTAATATTAAGCAAACTTCCTCTCGCACCAGTCTTAGCCATTATAACAGATGCTATGTATTGTTTTAGGTATTTTAGCGCGATTTTACCAGCTTCATCCCTACCCTCATTCAAAGCGTTCATTATCAGCTCTTCAACCGTTTCTTCAAGAGTTCTTCCAGGCAAAGGCTCAAGTTCTCCGCTATTATATTTCCTTATAATTTCCATAACCTTTTCCTCAACTTTTCTAAAGTGTTTCTCCAGTTGGGTTAACGCTTCTTCAGGCAAATCCTCATCGTCAATTCCTACAGTAAAGCCATGCATATCTAGGTATGTTATTGCCAACTTTGTAACAGAATTAAGGAATTTTTTAGCTTCCTCCTCACCATATTTCCTAATTATTTCATCAAGCAAGATTCCAGAAAATGCTCCTATAGATTTGTCATCGATTACTCCCTTGATTAATTTTCCATCCTTTATTACCACATACGCATCATAAGGACAATTCTCACCTTTACATTCGCTGCATTTATTACAAACTTTTGCTTTGTATCTTAAATTAATACCACTAGGAATGAGCATACTAAATACTTCTTTACCCGTCCATTCTTCCTTACCATCATCAATCTTGACCCCCGCAGCCATAAGTAATTGTTGGGCCTCTTCCTTGCTGAACTTTCTATCCTTCATTGTTAATAAGTAACAACCAGTAACATGGTCATGTAAGCATCCTATTATAGGCCCACCAAATCTTGGACTCCTTAAATGTTTTTGAACAGCAAGCAATAATCTAGCTTCCGCTCTTGCCTCCTCAGTTTGAGGAACATGCAAATTCATCTCATCCCCATCAAAATCTGCATTAAAGGGTGGACAAACAGTGAGGTTTAACCTAAATGTTTTGTAAGGCATAATTCTCGCTCTATGCGCCATTATACTCATCCTATGTAAGGAAGGTTGCCTATTAAACAGAACAATATCACCATTCATCAGGTGCCTCTCTACAATATATCCAGGCTCAATTTCGCTCACAATCTCCTCTTTATTTTCCTCAGTAATTTTCTTGCGCCTACCATCGCTCCTTATAACATAATTTGCACCAGGCCACTTATCAGGACCGTTGAGAATCAATTTTTTCAATTTTTCAATATTATACTCGTTAACTCTCTCCGGTACTGTTAACTCCTTGGCAATACTTTCCGGCACACCAACCTCATCGATATCTATTTTCGGATCTGGGCTAATAACAGTTCTTGCTGAAAAATCGACACGTTTACCAGCCAGACTATGTCTAAATCTCCCTTCCTTACCCTTCAACCTCTGAGCGATTGTTTTTAATGGCCTGCCCGAGCGATGTCTTGCTACTGGAATACCAGGGGATTCGTTATCAATATAGGTAGTTATGTGATATTGCACCAGCTCCCACTGATCCTCAATTATTGGTCTTGGAGCATTCGCTTCGATATTTTCAGCAAGCCTCAAATTTAACCTTAGAATATCCACAAGCTTATGAGTTAGATCATCCTCACTTCTTTCACCAGTTTCAAGGGTAATTGAAGGTCTAACGGTTGCTGGAGGAATAGGCAAAACTGTTAATATCATCCATTCCGGTCTTACCTTCTTTGGGTCTAAGCCAAGAACATCCAAATGTTCATCAGGAATTTTCTCAAATCTTTCTCTTATTTCATCAGGCCAAAGCCTGCGCTTACCCTCATAGTAATAGTGCGGTTTATCAAATCTTATTTCAATCTGCTCAGCACCGCAATGAGGACACTTCTTAACAGCTTCTGTCAGCTGATAAACATGTTCCGCAAACTTCTCTCTATCCGAGGGTGTCTTTATTCGCTCCTTTAGCTTTTTAATCTTATTCTCCGGCAATAAAACCCTACCACACTCCCTACAAATGCTACAAAGAATTCTATAAACTATTTTAGCAAATCCAACATGAACAACTGGCTTAGCTAGCTCTATATGACCAAAATGTCCAGGACATTCCCTTATTCTGCCGCCACATGTTGCACATCTTAATCCTGGGTCAACAACACCAAGCCTTAAATCCATCAATCCCCCTTTTATCGGATAACCGTCAGCATCGTGTGTATCTGGAACAGTAATCTTAGCTACGCTCATCTTTCTTATCATATCAGGAGATAACAACCTGAAGTCTATGCACGCTACTTCCTTCATTCTATTTCACTCAAAATCAATTTTGGATATACACATGCAGATTTTAGCTCATCAAGCAAGAGTTTAAAGGCATAGGCCATCTCAACAAAGTGAACATCGGCTTTATCACCACAGAGTGGGCAGATAGCTACATCCCTTCTCTTATCATATATAGCTACCATACCACAGTTTGCGCATACAGGTACAGTCGTTTTATCAGATTCCTCCAACAACCTTTCTTTAAGCAATAAGGCAGCGCCGTGTCCTACAAAGCAATCTTTTTCCATCTCACCAAGCCTCAATCCGCCCTCTCTTGCCTTACCCTCCGTAGGTTGTCTTGTCAACACCTGAATAGGACCTCTTGATCTTGCCCTAATCTTGTCTGAAACAATATGCTTAAGCTTCTCATAGTAGCAGATTCCTATAAAAATTTCTACCTCATACATTCTGCCGGTTCTTCCATCGATCATAACTTCTTTACCGTTACTCTTAAATCCAAGATCCTTAAGTAACTTTCTTAAATCTCCCTCTTTCTTACCGCCAAATGGTGTAGCATCTATAAATTTACCTTGCAACGCTGCAACTTTACCTGCAAGCATCTCAATTAGATGGGCAATCGTCATTCTGCTCGGTATGGCGTGAGGATTTATGATTATGTCAGGAACTATACCTGAAACTGTAAAAGGCATATCCTCCTCAGGCACTATTAGGCCAATAACACCTTTTTGTCCATGCCTACTTGCAAATTTATCACCAAGCTCAGGAACTTTTGAGGATCTTACTTTAACTTTAACAAGCCTATCCCCCTCAAGATTTTGGGAAATCATAACGGTATCAACAATACCCTCCTCCCCAGGCTTTATAGCTTCAGAACTCTCCCTTCTTTTCTCAGCAATCGTTAGCTCCTCAATAGCTTCAAGAAATCTTGGTGGAGATGTTTTACCTATAACAACATCGCCAGTTTCAACTTCAAACTCCACTTCCGCTAAACCATCCTCCCCCAAAGCCCTATAAGCCTTTTCAGACCTATAACCCCTCACATCCTTCTCTGGTATGCAAACTTTGTCTTGCTGACCACCTGGATATCTTATCTCCTCAGTCTTATAGCATCTAAATGACGTACTTCTACCAGCACCACGCTCTATGCTTGCTTTATTAAATATTAGAGCATCCTCCATGTTATACCCCTCATAACTAAGCACAGCAATAACCAAATTTTGGCCTGCTGGTCTATTAGAATAGTTAGCAACCTCAACGCCTTTAGTTTTGATCAAAGGAACTTGAGGATAATGCAGAATATGGCGTTGGGTATCCATTCTTATCAGATAATTGCTAGCGTACAAACCAATAGCCTGTTTTGTCATATTTGCACCAATGCTTACTCTCGATGCCTGATTATGTTGCAGGTAAGGAACTAAATTTGCGCAAATCCCAAATATTGTGCAGGGATCAATTTCTAGATGAGTATGTTCCTCGGTAACATCTTCAGGCCTCATAGCAATATACGCATTTTCCTCTTCCTCAGCATCCAAATATTCAATAATTCCCTGATTTATAAGATCACTCCACTTCAATTCGTTGCTCTTAAGCAATGCCAAATGCTCAACCGTTAACTTTGGTTTTCCATTCTCAACAATAATTAACGGCCTTATAACTCTACCAGCATCGGTATTTACATGAATTTCATCAGTATCCTTGTAGTATGCGATAGTTACTTGATAATCTATCTCTCCCCTCCTTCTCAACTCCCTGAACTCTTTTACCAACTCCTCAGGATTACTGCAGGTCCCTATCAGCTTGCCATTAAGATATACATACGTCATTTTTGCAATGGTTTTACACCTAACTTAAATAAAATATTTTGCACATACCTCTCGTTGACACCTGTTGTAACCTCAGCCAAAATTGATAAATTCTTTATCAAACCTATATTTGAACCCTCAGGCGTTTCATTTGGGCAAAGCTTCCCAAAATGTGTAGCATGCAAATCCCTGGCCTCAAAATGCGGCTGAGTTTTGCTTAATAAAGATCTTACCCTCCTTAAATGGCTTAAAAAGCTCATTATGTTTTGCCTATCTAAGTGCTGGCTTATTCCTTGCCTTCCTCCAACCCATTCACCAGTAGCCATTGCATGTTCTATACGCTCAGTTAAGAAGCTTGATCTTATCGCAGTTCTTAACCCTATTTCCCTTTCACGTCTGCTAACTTTCTCAAAGAAATATACAGTATTAGCAACTAATCCTCTAAAAGCTACCCTAAATAAATCCTCAAGCAAATCGCCAGCAAGCCTTAAACGTTTGTTTGCATAATGATCCTTATCATCTGGCGAAATTTTTCCTTGCACTAATTTTATAACCTTTTCAGCCATTCTCCCTAAGAAATAAGCTTTAGCAATTCTATCCCCTGGTGTTGCGCCCATATGTGGCAACAGTGCATTATCAAGCAATTGTTCAGCTCTAGCAATTCTTTGATCCTTTGGCTGACCTATTGCAACTCTTCTACCAATATAATCTATTGCCTCAATTCTATCCTCAATTTCGGCAAATTCCTCAAGTTGTAAGTATAACTCAGCCTGTATTTCAAGATCCTGAGAAACTGCGTTAACAATATCAACATCTTTCTCCAAACCTAAGGCCTTCATTACAACAACAAAAGGTATCTCCTTTGTTAAAGGCGGGAAGTTAACAAATAACTCCCCTTCTCCCCTCCTTATTACACTAACTGGTCTCCTATACCAACCTCTGGCTGAGAATACCTTAGCAACATAGCCAGTACCTGTCTTTGCTTCCTCAACCATAATTCTGTTGCTTGCTAAATCCTCAACTAAAACTAAAACTCTTTCCGTACCATTAATTATAAAATATCCACCTGGATCATCAGGATCCTCACCAAGCTCTACAAGTCTTCTTCTTGGTAATTTATATAGATGGCAAACCTTTGATTTTACCATAATTGGCAATTTGCCTATTACAACCTCCTCATGTTCCTCCTCAATTTCACCCCTGCAAACAGAAACTTCAAGATGTATTGGAGAAGCGTAGGTTATATCCCTGAGCCTTGCCTCCATAGGGTAAATCTCTCTTGTTTCGCCATCCGCTTCTCTAATACTTGGCTTACCAAGCCAGATTCTACCAAATCTAAGCTCAATATCTAAAGGTTCTATTTTGACAGAACCAACTTCATTAACAATTTCCTGCAATTTCCTATCAACAAATTGGTTAAAGGATTTTATATGATGATCCACTAAACTTCTCTCCTTAAAAAATGCATCAATCAATATCTTGTAATCCATGTAGTTGCACCCACCTCCTTTGTGATGGCAGATGAGTAGATGATAATGATAATTGCTAAAGAAGTATTTAAATGTTTAATTTACTTATAGGATACTGTCCAAATAACAACCAAAATCAACTAGTTAACCATAAATAGCAGGGCGAGATTCTTAATTTTTGGATGTAGTAAAGCATGCTACAAGCCTCATTCACGCAAATCCCCTTCTATATAATATATGCAAGCAAGTACTTCAACTAACAAAGTGCCACTAGAAATAAAAATCTTGGCAATAATTGACTATGCAATTATATTTTCATCATGCAGAAAATACGCTAAAAAGTTAAGCATGATTTGCAAAGTTAGTAAATCATCAGTAAATTACTGGGTTAGAAAATTTGCTAAGCATTTAAGCTTTGCGAAGCAAGTAAAGGAATTTAAAAAATTGCGGTGGACGAGACAAAAAGTAAGTTTGAGTTTTATTATGAATATTGAAGGTGAGTTGTTTGGACAGTATCCTTATAGGAGCCTGTCAACCTATTACCTCCTACATAAAACAGTTATACAATGCTGAAAACTCATGCGAAATTCATAACTACACTAAAACTTACCAAAAAAGCTTTTAGCACGAAAATAAGAAAAACTATCTTTCACTTGCATTTTGATTATCTCTTTTGCCAAAATTATTGCAAATAAGAACTTAAATCAACTAGCTAACTATTACGCTAAGGCAGAGTTTATCAATTGTTGATTATACTAAGCAAACCACACCTTTGCTTGCTCAGTTTCTGCAAGAGGACCTTGAGGTATATCTGGCCCCTCCTCTTTAGGAATAACACAAACTTTATCTGTTAATACTAAGCCATAGTTCTCGTATAATGCTCCAATTTCATCTTGAGAAAGAGTCTTATTGAATAGTTTCACTTCATCTATGATAATTCCCTGAGCAAAATTACCATAACCACAACCGCAACCTCCATTAAAGTATATAAGTTTTATATTTGGAATATTTCCCGTGATATCTCCAACAACCTCACACTCCCTATCTCTGCAAAGTAGAGAACTTGTTGACTTGCTTAATGCATAGAAATGCCAATCGGTATCATCTACATTAAATTTAGATAGCTTATAATTGGACCCACATATACTATCACCGTAATCCGTTTGTCCCAAATTATCTTCAAGATCACCATTAGATGCGTCTTCAGCACACATAAAAGTACCACCAACATCTGACGTGTCAGGTAATTTAAACCAAAGCACATATGAAACACCTTTTCCAATTCCAGTTCCAAAGCTAGTACCTATCCATCCATGGCCATGGAACTTATAGGCATAACCATATTTCCCTTCAACCCATTCACCAACATGAGGACCACTTACTACATAAATATTATGACCCTGTCCGGTGAGATCATATGAAACTGTACCAGAACCTTCATCGAAACTCCAAGCTGCAATTAATCCATCAATAACCTGTAAACATACTCTATTAGCATTGCTCAAACTACTCGCCTTCCCATTCCCATAATACATATAAATCCTTGCCCCGCTAGGCGCAAGCTTATTAAGCTTTACATAAATCAAAGCAAACTTCTGGCTTTCATTATAAACCGCAACGTAATAATCAAGCAAATTTCCAAGCTCATCAACAAACCTCAAATCCTGCAAATTATTTGATTTCTCAAAATCAAAATTGCTCTCATTCAAAACAACCTCAACAATTGCATTTTCAACTTCTTGCTTAGTGCCTTTAACATCAATAACACGCATATAATTCCAATTTGCAAAATTCATGTTCCAATTATCATTAAACATTGCAGTGAAAACTCTTGAAGCTTGAGCATTGCTCCCAACAACCTTAATAGCAATGCTATCTCCAGGGCTTATACTTTCAAGCTTTAGATTCTCAAGCTTAATTTCCTTACTTTCCTTTGGTTTAATGCTTAAAACCTTATTCTCAGGAATGTTGCTAACATAAATTTTAACATTCGTTGCAGTTACAGTTCCTGTATTTCTTATTACTACATATATACCATCTGGTTTTACATACAATCCAGTAATTTCAAGATATGCTTGCCCCTTTGCCATCTCTCCAATAACACCACCAGTTTTTTCACCAACAACACCTGCCTGAGCTTTATACCATTTGTAAATAGCAATACCAGCTATTGCAACAACTAAAATTAGTAGGACTACTGCGACCAGGGGAGAAATAGCCTTTCTGCTGAGCATGTCTTCACCTCAAGTATCTTTTTAATTTACTACTAATAAAAGTTTTGAGATGAAGGTATTTAAATATTTTACTTATTACTTGAGGTTGTCAACCTATCACCTCCTTGCATAAAATAAGTTATATAAAGCTGCAAAACTCAA
>CAZWFW010000038.1:0-11026 GCA_964633445.1 Candidatus Undinarchaeota archaeon
CACAGCATGATAGGCTTTTAGATCCTCTTCGGTTTTATTAAGTTTTTTCATCAACTCCACAACGAGGCTGTCTAGGAAGACAAGCGTCATTATTTCGAAAATTGACCCCAAAGGTAGCAGAGTTTTCTCCTTGCCAACCTTCGTTTTTCCAGCAATTTTTATAACGACATCAGCAAGTTTTGCAACCGTTGAGTTCTCTCTCGATGTTATGACAACTATTCTTGCTCCGACATCCCTTGCAATTTTTATAGCGTTAACTGTACTTGGGGTTTCCCCAGAACCAGTAATCCCTATAACTAGGTCGCCTTTTTCAACTGCCGGTGTTACTGTTTCACCAACAACATACACTCTAAAGGCTAGATGCGCAAGTCTCATGGCAAAAGCTCTACCAACTAAACCAGAGCGTCCAGCGCCTACAACAAAGATTTTATTTGAGGAGAGCAAAAGATCTAAGAATTTGTTTACCTGTTGTGTATCCACAGAATTCTGAAGCTTCTCTAAATATAACCTAATCTCAGCAATAACATCCTTTAGCATCTTATCCGATAAGAATGCTTAGGATGTATTTAAAATAATATTTAAAAAGAGGAAAAGTTTACCTTTCCCTTTTACCTTCAGCAAACTCCTCAAGCATCCTCTTTGCTACGCTATCTGGATACTGCTCAGGTGGATGCTTGAAACAATAAGCGGATACACTAATTAAAGGTCCTGCAATTCCTCTATCTAGCGCTATTTTTGTTGCCCTTATGGCATCTATTGCAACACCAGCAGAATTTGGAGAATCGATTACCCTGAGCTTTAAGTCAAGCTCTATTGGTACGCCTCCAAACTTTGTACCTCTCATATAAATATAGCAAACCTTTGTATCATCTAGAAAATCAACATAATCGCTAGGGCCTATCCTTAAAGGAACTTTATACGGTATTAAGCTTTGAACAGCCTCTGTTTTACTACGCCTCTTGGAAGCAAGCCTTTCTTCCTGAAGCATGTTATAGAAATCGGTATTGCCTCCAATGTTAAGCTGATAGCTTTCATTAATTTTAACACCTCTATCAACGAAAAGCTTTGCAAGCACCCTATGCACTATAGTTGCGCCTACTTGACTCTTTATATCGTCACCAGCTACTGGCAAGTCAGCATCCTCGAACTTCTTTTGCCACTCCAGATCACTTGCTATAAATACAGGAATACAGTTTACAAATGCACAGCCTGCCTTTATTGCCTGCTCTGCATAGTAACGAGTAGCTTTCTCCGAACCTACGGGCAAGAAGTTGACTAAAATCTCTGCATCGGACTCTTCAAGCACCTTAGCAACATCAACCTCCTCCTGTCTTTTGTCAATGGGAATCACTTCCTTCAAATACTTACCGATACCATCAAGCACGGGGCCTTTCTGTACCTCAACACCAAGCTCTGGTACATCTGCAAATTTTACTGTGCAATTTGGTTCTGTAAATATTGCCTCACTTAGATCCCTGCCGACTTTTCTTGCGTCAACGTCAAAGGCAGCTACAAATTCCACATCACTTATCTTATAACCACCTAAAACATTATGCATAACACCAGGTACGAATTCGTCTTCTTTTACATTTCTGTAGTAAAATACACCTTGAACTAGAGCCGATGCGCAATTACCAACTCCAACTATGGCTACCCTTATCTTTTTCATTTACTAACACCTCCTCAATTTAAAGGTTAACTAAGATAAAAAGATAACAGATAAACCCTACTGCTTCTTTTTTAATATCCCTACGTCTTTTTTTATTTATAAAACTTTCGAAATAAAAAATAGATTCTATCCTAACAAGAACCAAATCAACTAGTTAACTAGAAATCAGATAGAGTTTTTAGGATTGGTGAGGTTAGAAATCCCATGCCTAAAATTGTTGAGATCTTTATGCTTATTGAAGTAGTTATAGGCAATATTCAAGGAGAACGGCCGGTCTTTTTAGCCATTTTTAAACTTTTCCTTCTTATTCCTACTATCTTACAAATGAATGTAAAAGTTTTGCTGTATCTTCATCTTCGCAATAGATGTAGGGTTCCATGGATACCTCTCGTAAGAAAGATACGATACCTATTAATAAGAAGTTTCAGGGCTAAATCTCTAGCTTTTTCATCCCCATTTTTAGCTCTTTCGAATAATCGTTTCAAACTTGGACGACCAACGTCATCTTCACAGTTTTCGCCCAATTCCCATCCCCCATTTCTATAGACAAAATCTCTTCCCCATATAACTCCAACGTAATCTGCCTCAAGTCCCTGACATCCGTATATTGAAGCGCAGTGGGTCAATTTATTAGATTCGCCCTTATACCAATATCTAGGATACTGCTCCCTTTCATCCATTAGCCAGTAGATATCAACATCCATATCCTTGTAATGATCAAATCCGCTGTAGAGTGGGTAACCCACGCGGCGATTTTTAATGGATTTGGCAGTCTTGTTAATCCTATCACCGGGTGACTCTGTAAAAGATGCCACAAGAGCTACACGTATATTCTGTTGTTGAGCTTTAGTTTTTAGTTCTCTTAGCATTTCCCTAATGTCTTCGAAAACACGGAAATCGTAGTTAATATTCCTTGGTAACTTAGCTTTAAGGGGATCTCTTAAAAGTTGCTCAACAAAATCATGATATGCCTCCCCACCTTGCACTCTATATACTCCTTTTAACTCTCGTTCTTTTAGTTTAATTCCCAATTTTCTTGCAATATCTTTGAAATTGCTCGTCCAGCCTTCTTCTTCAGCATTAAGTATCTGGGGTGTCATCGTAGAAGAATACCGTGATATCACCTCGCTGCATAGCTATTTCAATTTGCTTCTTTGTCATTCGTTGAGCTTCATCATAAATCACCAGTTTAAAATGAGGATACTTGGGATTTCCTTCCGCTAGGCCCAATTCTCTACCTGTAGAATAGAATTTTAAAATAGCATCTAAGCCTGGACTAGCTTCCCTAAATATCTGCCTTAAGGTGTTGATAAGTCTATTATTGCGGTATCCGAGCACTGCAATATTTTGACGCTTCAAAACTCCTTTACCCAGTGGCAAGTCTTTAATAGCCCTTAGAAGTAGAAATACGGCAAGATATGATTTTCCAGAACCTGGCTTTCCTCTGACTATGTAGCAAACTTCCTGATTTTTAGAAAAGTCGTCTAATATTTCAGTGATCAGCGAATGTTGTTCTTCAGATGGACCTAAGCCGTTAGCGCAAAGAGCTTTCAAGGCACCTTCTCTTAAATTTTCAAAATTATCTCTAATAGCTTCCAATAGATGAATGGATTGCTTGTAGCAACCGTTAATAAAAGCGTTTACATCTTCTGGTTTTGGGCGGATTTGGTATTTCCTTTGATAAAAATTCTACCAAATCATTGTAATTATCGCCCCAGAACACCTTTACATCAGTGAAAGACAAAGGGATCTCAGATAAATTATATAAATTATATAACCATACTGCTCCTACAAATTCAAAAAGATTTGCCGCCGAATGTGAAAAACGGAGCTTTCCAAGGTAGTTTAGTACCTGTATCTCTGGGTGCTGATGCAATTTGCCATTTACCTCCACAATTTCATCATTAACATTTTTAACGCTGTGCCATCCCTTTAACTCGAGTATAATAGCTTTTGGTTTATTCTCAGCAGACCGGCCCAGTAGGATAACATCTACTCGTTCATTGCTAAATGGTAGCCTATACTCTAAAGCAATCACAATATTGTCATCCAATCTAGACAGAACTTTACGTAATTTGGGTATAGCCTCCTTCCAAGCAATTTTCTGCTCAATGTTAATAGCCTCACCCACCAATCGCTTATAACCGTCAAGAAGTTCCTTCAGAATCTCTTTCTCTTCTGTCCGTAAGAATTTGTGTATAGTTTTTACTAATGCTGCATTACTAACTTTCATCATACACTTTCAGATAAACAGTGCCCCCGCCGGGATTTGAACCCGGGACCTGCGGCTTAGGAGGCCGCCGCCCTTCCAGACTAGGCTACGGGGGCTTCGCCAAAGATAGACACAAAGCTAGACATAATACAAAATATTTAATTTATTTCTATTAAAAAATTATTAGTTGCACATATCACGAAGAATAAGAGCCAATCCTTAAAAATGAAAGAGATAGAAGCCGAAGTGAAAGCTTACGAGAGATGGATTGAATATATAAGAGAGTTAACGAAAATGCCAAAGAAGATAGAAATTCCCATACCTTGGGATGAACTTCGTGAAAATCCTAGCCTTGCTTTCGAATTTTTTCAAAAACTTTACTCAAAGGCTGGGGAACTCTCCGCGAAGCACCTTAGAACTCAGGAGGAGATACAAAAGTTTCTGGAAAATATATGTAAAAAAGGATACGGAAAACGCAGATGCACTGGGTATGTTGGAATATATGTTTCCTACTTAGTCAATGAGGTCTACTCTGGAAGAAAGATAGAATTAAATTTAAAGAGACTCCCCCGTCTACATTTCTTAGGAATGTATAACACTAGAAAGATATGGGTTTTGAAGGGGAATGTGGGTAATTGTGTTGGATGTTATATGAGGGGTGGAAAAATTACAGTTATAGGAAATGCTAACAGCTATGTTGGGTATCATATGGAAAATGGGGAAATTGTCATTGTGGGAGATGCTGATTGGTACCTTGGAATGCTGATGAGGGGTGGAAAAATTAAAGTTAGAGGAGATGCTGGCAGTAGGGTTGGTATAAATATGGAAGATGGTGTAATCGAAGTTGAAGGGATCGTAAAGGGTGATGCAGGAACATCCATGCGAGGTGGAAAGATTATTGCTGAAGATATAAGGGGTTGGGTTGGGAAGGGCATGACGGGTGGGGCTATTATTATAAGGAGACGCAAATTAGTATTTACTTATTGACTTAAGTACCATAGCGTTGTATAGAAACCTGAGTGACCTCCTCCCGCCCTATCGGATGGAGCCTTCTTAGCGACTGAAAGTAAAATCTCATCGACTTATCTCAGAGATTCGCTCTGATGGATCGAAAAATTAGAAAACTCCTATTTCATCTTCAACAATCTTTCTGGTTATGCTAGTTACATTTTCAAGCCAGTATCCTACTATATCCTTCACCTTGTTCTCAACACCGTTACCCTTAACTCCTATAATCTGTACATCAGCAACCAATGGTTTATTTATTGGCTTACCAATCTGGCTAAGCAAATGAACATAAACCTCCTTTGCTTCAATCTCCCTCACAATATCCTCCGCAATTAATCTTGCAAGTACGTTGTAGATCTTGCCAACATGACTCACTGGATTCTTACCAGCAGCCGCTTCCAAACTCATTGGTCTGTAGGGTGTTATCAAACCATTAACCCTATTTCCCCTTCCCGTAGAACCATCATCCCCATGCTCAGCAGAGGTGCCAGTAACGGTAAGGTAATAGATACCCTTCCTATAATCATCGGCAGTATTTACGTGAATCTCGACATCCTTATCGGTAATTTTAGTTACCAAATCAGCCGCACACTCTACAATCTCTTGTTTGATAGCATCATAATCGCTAGCGTTATCAACTTCCCTATCTATTATCGCTGCAGCAATTGTTAAGGTTATCTTGTTACCGCGCCTCAAGCCCATAACCTTTATATCCTCCCCAACCGCGGGCAACTTCTTTTTAAACTTCCTTGAGTTTAAATACTTTTCTGTTTCCAAGACAATCTTTTCGGTTTCGGTTAAAGGGGCAAAAGAAACGCCAAATGACGTATCGTTAGCTAAAGGAACCGTTTCGCCTTTCTCATAAACAGATACTAAATCAGCAGAACCCTGACCGATTCTTGAATCAATGACAACGTGGTGGTTAACATCCAGATTTCTTATGGAATCGCCTAGATACTCCTTTGCAGCTTTTATAGCAATTTTATGCACGGGGATATGCTCATCACCAACCTTCGCAGTTGCTCTGCCAGACAACAGTATAAAGATGGGTTTAAGCAACTCTCCTCCGCCAAATTCTGGCTTCGCCCTACCACCAACAACTTGAACCTGATCGGTATTGTGATGCAGAATCTTACCAAATCTTCTTAAATATTCTCTACATAACGCTTTAGATATAGCCTCAGAGATACCATCAGCTAAGGAATCAGGATGACCAACACCTTTCCTCTCAACAATTTCAAGTTTTTGCTCTGCAATCGGTGTTAGGTTAACTTGCCTAACTATTACATTCATGCAAAATCTATGCAAATTGTTCATATTTAAATCTTTTTTTATTCCAAGTAGGAATATGTGTTGTTACTATACGCAAGGAATAACATTTAAATATACCTCCTAGTCAACAAATATATTGGTATGACAACTTCACAAAGACCCCTTGCTGTAAGACATATAAAAGTTGATGATGAGATTTGGAGAAAATTACATTTATTAAAGTTATACTTAAAGAAAAGAAGTATAAATGAGCTTTTAAGGCAAATTTTGAAGGAATGGGAGGAAACTAAGGGAATAAAGTTGGGATTAAAAGTTGAAAGGTGATAAAGCTGCTTGAGAGAAGCATTAAAGGGCTTCAGTTGCATGAGTTGAAGAATCTCTACAAGGCACATGTTTTAGACCTATGTGCCCTATATGTTCTTACTAATGCCTTCGAGTGGATAAACGTTAATTTAAGGGAAAAAGGAAGAATAACACCATTGGAGGATGAAATAGTTGCACGCCTCATTAGAGCTGCTCTCGCGGAAATGACTTTGGCTTTAGGAAATAGTGTGGAGATCCTAGCGAAAGCTTTTGAAGGAACCCCCATCTCCAAGGGTTTTAACACAGACGCCATGAAAGGATATGGGATAAGTATGAGAAGGAGATCTATTGAAGTTCTTAGGGAGAGACCAGGGGAGAAGGTTCTAGAGTTGCGGGATGAGCTAGAAAAAAAGATAGGGAAACCTTTAACCCACAGAGATTTGCTATGGGTACCAGAATGGTTTGGTAGATGGGGAAGACCTAGCCTTGGTGATGAGCTAATAAACCCTTTAAATAATACAAGAATAATACTTAGGCATGCGCCTTCTCCCAGAGGGACTCCCTGGAGAAGATGGGCCGTTAGTAGGATAAGGGTCCCAAACTTGTCGAAAGCTATAGAACATCTAGAAAAGAATTTGAAAAGAATTGAAGTTGGAATAACTCCCTAACAAAAAGCTAAAAGTTTGTATGGAAAAAAAGGGTTATCTCCAAGCGAACCAGTGTTTAAGATATCCTATTAAAAATCCTAGAAGAAACGTTAAGCCTAAAGCAATCATACTGGGTGTACCTTGAGAAATTATGTTCTCGTATCCCTCAATAATCATAGATAATATGCCAGATAGCTCCATACTAGTTTTAATATTGTCAGCTATCATTAATAATAATTACTGATTTTGTTATCTTGAAGTTGTTAGCACCAGCTAGAATATCTTTTAATGTATAATTTCTTTTTTAGAATTCTTTGCTAAACTTATTTGCGTAGTCCGTTTTTAGAATGACCGCAAAGAGTCGGTTCATTTCAGATATATCCTAGCGAAAATCATTTAAAGTTTACTAGGATGATAAACTATTAAATATAATAAAAACTAATAGTAAAAAACTAACCATAACCAAAACGGAGGTGAAGATGCTAGGTAAACATATAGTAGTGGAGTTTTACGGATGTAACTTTGAAAAACTGAACAATTTGGAGGAAATTAGGAAAACTATGCTGGAAGCTACTAAAGCAATAAAGGCTCATATTCTAGGCGACATATTTCACAGATTTAATCCTCAGGGTGTTACTGGCATAATTGCGATAAGTGAAAGTCATCTTTCAATCCATACGTGGCCAGAGTATGGCTATGCAGCCGTTGATATATTTACCTGTGGCAATGTTGAACCGTGGGAGGCCTTAAAGGTCATGAAGAACTACTTTAAGCCAAAACGCATGACTTATAAATTCTTTGGAAGAGGAGGTAAGGAAGATGCATGTTATTTTGAGGAAAAGCTTGATTCCTCAGTATCCCTTGCAATGAAGGTTGACAATGTGATTTTTTCTGATCTTGCAGACAATATGAAGATTGATATTTTCGAGAATAAGAGATTTGGCAAGGTTTTGATGATTGATGGAAAGATTCAACTAACGCAGGCAGATGAGAGAAATTATCACGAGGCTATCGTACACCCAGCCATGAACTTGGTTGAAGATGCAAGAAGGGTTCTCATAGTTGGAGGTGGAGATGGTTGCTCTGCTAGAGAAGTTCTAAAATACGATAATGTTGAAAGGATTGACTTAGTTGATATTTCGAAAACTGTTGTAGATACCTCAAAGAAATATTTAAGTGATATAAACGAAGGCGCTTTGGAGCATGAGAAAGTTAATGTCATAATATCGGAGGCCCGCAAATATCTAGAGGAGTGCAACGAGAAATACGATGTAGTTATTGTCGATTCAACAGACCCCATAAAAGATGCTTGCAAGTTGTTTACGCTGGAGTTTTATGACTTGGTTAAGAAGAAGTTAAGGGGAAAGGGTGCGATGGTTACACATGCTGGTTCTTTATTCTATCATGTCTATTTCTTCACATCCGTTGTTAAGACATTAAAACAGCTTTTCTCTTCTGTTTTCCCGTATTCTTCATGGATTCCTTCTTATCCTGGCGGTCTCTGGGGTTTCGTTTTGGCTTCTGACTCCGAAATAGATCCCAAGAGAAAAATCGAGGGTACAACCCTTTTTGATTCTCTTGCTGAAGCTTCCGCAGAGAAATTCTACTGCGAGGCGAAAGGAAAGATAATAACCGACGAAAATATTAGAGAATTTGAGTTCTAGAAAATACTAGAAACCCTTAAGTATCCAGCAGCTCATTCCTTATAAAATGATATTTTGGACCTTCGCGGAAAATATCCTAGCAGCTTTCATCATCTTACTTCTCGGTATCGCTCTCTCCAGAAAATGGCGAAAAGTCGACTGGATGGATCCTCTAAACTCATTTGCCTATTATATTGCATTGCCATCGCTCCTACTAACCTCTCTCTGGAAGATGAATGTTGAGCAGATTTCTATTGATTTCTTCCTACTTAACTATCTTGCCATATTTTTGGGAATCGTCCTAGCATTTTCGATTTTCAAAATCCTGAGATTTGAGCACCCTTTAATTCTAAGTTTTTCGTCAAATTTTGGAAACACCGCTTACTTGGGAATACCCCTCACAATTCTGTTGTTCGGCAAGGGGTACGTTGGTGTGGCAGCAATTGCAAGCTTTATCTACACATCCACCCTACCACTATACATCCTAGCATTTGAAGGGAGAGTAAAAATTGTATGTATACGAAATCCCATCTTCCTATCTGTTATTGGTGGCATAACTCTTAATTTGCTAAAAATACCAAAAATTAATTTCCTGTTTAACGCAATAAAGATTTTGGGAGACTCTGCACCAGGTGTTGCTTTGTTTGCTTTAGGATTATGGATCGGTGTTAGGGGGGTAAAAATAAAAGGAAATGTCGTTGCATTATTCCTCTATAAGCTGTTTGCCCTACCATCAATTCTCCTACTTCTTTATTTTTCAGGAATTTTTACTATAAATGAGACTGTATTTAAAATAGCGTTGTTAGAAGCGGCGATGCCTCTCGCAATTACAAACTTCATCCTTGCAAAGAAATACGAGAAACTTACTGAGGAAATATCATCTGCCATTGTCCTAACAACTTTCGCTTCTCTTCTTACGGTAATCGTTTTTATTCTAGCAGTTTGAACTTAATTTCTCCTCCAAAATTTTTTTTACATACCTCACCACATCATCAAATGATTTTTCGGCATCAACAACAATAATATTTTCAAACTTTTCCGAGAGTCTCAAATAAGCTTCTCTTACTTTAGCTAGAAAATCCCTTCTTTCGAAAATACTGCTAGGCTCAACCCTGTTAAGCGCAACTTCTGGGGAAGCGTCTAGCAATATAATTAGGTCTGGTCTTTCCGCAAATTTGTTGATTTCCTCCAACCACCTTTCATCAATGCCCTGAGCAGATTGGTAGGCTATTGAGCAAATGTAACACCTATCGCCAATAATGATAAAGCCGTTTTCCTTCCATTTCCTTATTTTTTCGCAAAACTCAAGTCTGTTGGCTGCAAACAGCAAAGCTATTACCTTAGCATCATAATTTAAAACTCCACGCTCAGCCAATTTTACAAGTTCCCCTATTTTGCTAGAGGCGTTTGGTTCCTTTATTAACACGCATTTTTTTCCTTTGGATTCAAGCCATTTTTTTATTTCATTCGCTACGCTTGTTTTTCCAGCTCCGTCAATTCCGACAAAAGCTATATATACGCCAGGAGATCTCTTTTTGTTCATTGTTTATTGTATCAAAAAAGCTTTAAAAATAATTTCCTAAAATTATTTTACATTACCATGGCAGGAATGTATGCGTACATAAGGCAGGCATGGAAGGTCCCTGACAGAAGTTATGTAGGCGAGTTACTGAAGGAAAGATTGATTAGGTGGAGAAGGGAACCAAGCGTTGTTAGGATCGAGAAACCTACCCGCTTGGATAGAGCGAGAGCTTTGGGTTATAAGGCTAAGCAAGGGTTTGTTGTTGTAAGGGTTAGGGTAAGGAAGGGTGGTCAAAGAAAGAGTAGGCCAAGAAAGGGTAGAAAGCCTAGTAAGATGGGTGTTCTTAAGATTTATTTAAGAAAGAGCATTCAACAAATCGCTGAAGAGAGGGCTGCAAGAAAATTTCCAAACCTAGAAGTTTTGAATTCTTACTGGGTTGGAGAAGATGGTCAACATAAGTGGTATGAGGTTATAATGGTTGATCCAGCGCATCCCGTAATAAAATCTGATCCAGATATTAACTGGATTTGCGAGAAGCAACATAAACGCAGAGTTTTTAGAGGTTTAACATCCGCAGGCAAGAAATCGAGGGGTTTGAGGAATAAGGGTAAGGGTGCTGAAAAGGTTAGGCCAAGCTTAAGAGCAAATCAAAGAAAAGGAAACTAAATCAATCTGAGGGCCCGTGGTCTAGTGGTAAGGACGCCGCGCTCACAACGCGGAGGTCGGGGGTTCAAATCCCCTCGGGCCCAT
>CAZWFW010000039.1:0-10115 GCA_964633445.1 Candidatus Undinarchaeota archaeon
ACGTTCTTCAGCAAATTCTGCATAATATGTTGCATGGTTTACATTAAATTAAAAAATTTCCTGTAGCTTCAAGTAGACTTGAGTTTCAGATACAAATTAATGCTTGATATTGTACTTAGCTAGGAAAGTAAACTTGCAAAACTAGAAAAATGTCACATCTTTTGTTTTTCTGTTATCTTAGTAAATGCTTTTCTCTTGTAAACTCCTGATCCTGCCATTCATTACCAAATGTTTTTAACTCTATTGCATGTGCAACTTTTTCGGCCTTCTCCTTTGCAACGTTGACGTCTTTATCCCATGCTAGAGCAACACCTAATCTCCTTCCTTTATATGCATTAGGCTTGCCAAAAAGTCTAATGGTTGTATTTGAGATACTTAAAGCTTTAAATAAGTTTCTGAATTTTGGCGCGTATCCCTCTTGATTTGCAAGAATAACGTGCGTTGCAGCAGGGGTTAACATTGGCAGCTTCCTTATACCCTGTTCCTCAATTGCAGGAATTGGTAAACCTAGAACCGCTCTCAAATGCAAGCCGAATTCCGAGAATCCCGTTGCATGAGAAGCAAGCGTAACCATACCAGTATCGTGTGGTCTGGGTGAAACTTCATTTGCATAAACCTCATCTCCCTTAACAAACATTTCCACACCGAAAATTCCTAAACCTCCGAGCACATCTGTTATTTTCTTTGCAACTTTGTAAACTTTTCCCTCTGCCTTCTCCGAGATCTCGGCAGGTTGCCAGCTTGCGTGGTAATCTCCCTTAATTTGATAATGGCCTACGGGTCCGGGAAATGTTGTTACAATTTTACCATTCTCATCAAAATGCCTTACTGCAAGCTCTGTAATTTCAATGTCGAAATCAATATGCTCCTCAACAATAATTTTCTCTGCGCTACCTCTAGCCTTCTTCTTAGCCTCTTCCCAAGCTTTAGGAATATCCTCTGGGCCTTTAACAAAATGAGAACCCTTACCGCTAGAACTCATTATCGCTTTGGTGTGACAGGGATAACCAATTTTTTCGCACGCATCGTAAAGCTCATCAAGTGTGCTTGCATACACATACTTAGATGTTGGCACTTTGGCTTTTCTAGCTAAGGTTTCTCTAAGCCTTTCCCTATGCATTGCTATCCATGTAGCTTTAGCGTTAGGAACAACAAAATAACCAGCCTCTTCGAATTCAAATAGAGCATCTAAATTTATTGCCTCGATTTCAGGGATTATGGCATCTGGCTTTTCCCTCTCTACAACACTCCAAAGAAAACCCTTATCCTTTATATCTCCAACATAACTCTTATGAGCGATGTGCATTGCTGGAGCATTAGCATAACGATCCACAGCAACAACCTCTACACAAAGTCTTTGCGCCTCTATTGCGATCTCCTTTCCAAGCTCTCCGCTACCTAGAAGTAAGATTTTTGTTGCGTTGGATGTAAGAGCGGTACCAAGTTCGTTTCTTAAGTTAATCATTAAAATTCTTTGTGCGTTAGAATATAAATTTTTAAAGAAGGATTCAAAGTTTAAGCTCTATAAAATACTTCGAAAGCGTTAAGGAGTATGAGAACTGTTATAGCTGGGGTGCTATAATAAAAACTTAAGATCAACATCAGGCTTCAAAGTTTTAGCGATGTGGTTAATAATTGCTGAAAAAGATAAAGCTGCAAGAAGAATAGCGTCGATACTATTCAAAGATGTGAGAAAAATTAGTAAAAACGGCGTTAATGTTTACTATTCACCATCCTCAAACGCTTACGTTATAGGGCTCAAAGGTCACATCGTTGAGCTTGATTTCCCCAAGGAATACAACAACTGGAAAAGTGTTTCTTTAGAGAGCTTGTTGGATGCAAGATTGATTAGGAAGATTAAGGAGAGAAAAGTGGTTAATTTGCTCAAGGAACTAGCTAAGTACGCTAAAGTAGTTACAGTAGCAACAGATTATGATAGAGAGGGAGAATTAATAGGATTAGAAGCTATTGAAGTAGTAAAAAGTGTTAATCCCTTTATTAAGGTTAATAGGGCTAAATTCAGTGCGATAACTCCCAAGGATATAAGACAAACCTTTTCGAAACCAACAGCTCTTGATATAAATTTAGCAAGTGCAGCGCTTACAAGACAAAAAATAGATTTGATTTGGGGCGCTACTCTTACAAGACTAGTATCCTTAGCCTCGGGGAGACTTGGCAAAGATTTTTTAAGTGTTGGAAGAGTTCAAAGCCCCACACTGCGATTAATTGTTGAAAGAGAGAAAGAAATCAGGCAATTTAAGCCAAAAAGGTATTGGGAGATAAGAATTAAGTTAAGAAAAGGAAACAATACCTTTGTTGCGGAATATGATAGAAAGTTTGAGAAAAAGGAAGATGCTCTGGCAATACTAAGAAAAATTTCGGATTTTGCAAGAGTTGTTAAGCTAGAAAGAGAATTGATTAAGGAAGCCAAACCAATCCCTTTTAATACTACAGAGTTTTTAAAGGAGGCATCGCGTTTCATGAAGCCCGACGAGGCCATGAATATCGCTGAAAATTTATATATGGCTGGTTATATATCCTACCCAAGAACGGATAACACCGTTTACCCGCCCACCTTGGATTTAGTTAGCATTGCTAAGCAATTACTAAATAGCGAATTTGCGAATGAGGCAAAGCTCGTTTTGATGCAGGATGAAATAATACCTTCAAGAGGGAAGAAAGAGGCTAAAGATCATCCTCCTATACATCCTACAGCGGTTGCATCAAGGGATAAGCTAAGTAGAAAAGAATGGGTAATATACGAACTTGTTGTAAGGCGATTTCTGGCAACTTTAGCAAGTGATGCCGTTTGGGAAATAAGAAAGGGATATTTAGATGCGGGGGGTTATTTATTTAGATTTTCAGGAAAAAGGCTAGTCGAACCGGGATGGAGAGCTATTTACATCTATGCTAGTGCTAAGGAAGTGTTTTTGCCAGATTTAAAAGAGAATGAGGTTTTACCTATAACTGGAAGGGAGTTGCTGGAAAAGAAAACAAAACCTCCTTCAAGATATTCAGCGGGAGAGCTTATTAAATTAATGGAGAAGCTAGGATTGGGAACTAAATCGACGAGACATGAAATCCTAAGGAAGCTCTATCTCCGCAAATATGTAGATGGAGATCCACTAAAGCCAAATGCTATAGCTTTTGCACTAATTGAGGTATTAAAGAAAAACGCTAAAGTTATAACCTTGCCAGATATGACTGCCAAGCTTGAAGAGGAGATGGATGCTATCGCAGAGGGTAAAAAGAAGGAATATGAAGTTGTTGAAGAATCAAAGGAAATTCTAAGACGAATACTTCAGAAAATAAATAGAGAAGAGCTTGCTAATGATTTGAAGAACGTTAAGGAGGAAGTGCCTGAAAATAAAGTAGTTGGAAAATGTTTGAAATGCAATGGAGTGCTTATGGTTAAAAAGTTTAAGAACAAGCGATTTATTGGCTGTAGTAATTATCCAGCATGCACTTTTTCAATCCCTCTGCCCCAGAAAGGAACCTTAAGAATTCTTAAAAAAACTTGCAGGAAGCATGGTCTAAGAATTATTAAAGTTAAATATAAGGGGAAAAATTTCGAGATTGGGTGTCCTTACTGCAACTTTCTAGAGTGGAAGGTTAAAAAAGCTTCTTCGTAGTTGCAAAATTTAATAGCAAAGCTAGCACATAATTTTAATGATGAGACTTTTCTCTAAAGAAAAATATGCTACTCAAAGAGATTTTATAGATTTAGCTGAAAGAGTAGAGAGATATGCCAGGTATTTTTCTAGAAGATATCACATAAGCATGGAGAGAATTTTCAAAGAAATAGGCTTTCCTTTTGAGAAAGAATTTGACGAGATATTGGAGAGATACTATGGAAAAGTTACGAAAAAGGATCTTAAAGCTTATGAAATATTTTCTAAGCTTAAAATGGAGTATCTACCTGCTAAAGAAGAAGATATTAAAAGATTTGAAGAAAAGATATATAGTTTTCTAAGAAAGAATAATCTGGTTTCTCGCAGAGATATATGCGAAATTGTCAAGGAATATATCTCTGAGCTAAGAAATCTCGCAAGGAGTGGAATATTACATCAAGAGGATATTCTCTTTCTCGAAATGACCCTTGAGAGTGAATTATTAAAAATTAAGCGCGGAAGATCAAGAAAACTTGAGAAAGCAGATCGGCCTAGGCTAAGAAAAGCTCTTGCTCTTTCGTGCATATCCTTAATTACGCTGTATCCTATGATACATGCATACAGTTTTTCTGAGACGAAAAAAGTTGATTGGAAAAAATCGTTAAAAAAGAAAATAGTGAGTGAGGATCTTGGAGAGAGACCTCTCCCAAAAGAAGAGCAAAAGGCTGTTCTTAAGCATTTTGCTCCTGTTAAGCAATTAGATAAGGATTTGTATAAACTAATTGAGATGATAGTGAGTGGAAAAGCATGGAGGCGTGGGTATCCCAGTAAAGAATCTCTTGAATGTGCCGAGAAAGTAGCAGAGAAACACAGGAAAATGCTTCTTAACATATATAATTCAACTTACAAGCGTGAATGGTTAAGATATAGAATAAGGGAAGCGATAATGAATACTCCTGAAAAATTTATAACAACAAAGGATCCTGCGGTTATAGGATTTACTATTAGTATGTTAAAGAAAGATCCCTTAAAGGAGTATTTAAGAAAAATAGGTATAGATATATCGACTGTAAAGCTAAAGGAAATTGCTGAAAAAGATAGTGAATTTAGAGTTTTAAAAACTATTTATGATTACGTAAAAGAGAATTTTACATTTGAACCGGAATGTGATAGAATTCGCATGCATCTTCCTGCTTGGGTACATTTCTATGAAGTTAGCTATTATATGACATACAAAGAAGAAACTTTAGAAAACATTGTTAAGTGTAAATTTCCAAAATATGAATTATTGCAGCCTATAGAATTTTTTAAATATCCTTGGGAGTTTCTAAAGGATAGAGGGGGTGATTGTGACGATTATGCTATTTTCTTTGCAACTGTTTCCAAAATTTTAGGATATGATAGCTACGCTGCAACGTGGTATCGTCATTCCTTTTGTGTAATAAAGCTGGATGAAAAATACTATGTTGTAGACCCTTTATATGACGCTTTCATGGAGAAGCTAGAAGAGTATACAAAAGGAGCTTTTGGAAAAGAGATTAGGTTTCAGGAGCTGGAATGGTTCAACGATGTAACTCGCCATAATTATGAATTTTTTCGTCCTTGCATAGGCGCAGGATGTAAGTTACCCCCGAGGTTTTCCTTTTTACTGGACCGTATGAATACAACCACAGTAGGAATTAATGTGCTTTATCTAGTTGGATATCATCTAGCATTAGAAGAATTAAAATTAGAAAAGCTTTCAGATTTAGAGAAATTATCTAAAATCCTTATGAAAGAGAGGGAAGTTGCATTCAAAACATTCATTAAAGATTTGCACAGAGAACTTCTTGCTAGAGGTATAAAGGATATCCCTAAGTATGTGGGCATACTGAAAAGAACAAAAGATTTTAAAAGTTATATAAAGGAGGTTTCATCTGTAAGGCATGAAAGGGCAAATATTTCTTGATCAAATACTTTCTTTGGCTTCCTAGTTACTTTTTTAGTTTACTTATAACCAAAATACCTATAACAGCTCCAAAGACCCCTAGAAGAAATCCTCGAATGTAAAGGATAGCAAAGAGTACACCTCCAAGTGTAGGAGTCTCACCACCATGTGTAGCTATACTAGAGCAAGCTGCATAGAGACCCATCATAAAAGTATATAATGGAGAAATAATCATAAGAAGTTTGGGGATTAATGGTAGTTTCTCTTTTTTAAATATTCCCTTGTACACTAAATAAGCTCCTAAAAGTAGGCCCAATAGAAAAGAAAGCATAGCCGCTAAAGCAAGAGAATATCATATCCAGAGAATGCAAAAATAAGTATCATTATAAATAGAGAGCAAGCAACAGATTCACAGGATAATTTTAAATTTCTATAAGGCATTCTATTAGACATATTAGCCTATCATCTTTTTATAAAGTTTGTGATATTTCTAAAACGGGAAATGTTAAATGCTTCAAAACTCAAACAAGATTCATAAACCGCCGAATTCTCCAGTAAAGTTATGCTTCGGTAAGAAAGTTTTACTTATTTCCTAAGCCGAAAGAAAAGTTTCATACTTGCAATTCAACTAAATTTCCTTAAAACACTCTCGGCCCGAATCTTGCTTGATTTTTTATTCACAAAGTTTGTAAGTAATAAGTTAACGGAACCTTCTTAAGCATGCTTATCAAATTTTAAAATTAAAAATGAGCATTAAAATGGTAGATGTTTCACCAAAGGGGGATATTTGAGAATTGTTATTGCTAAGGGTGAAATATTTCTGAAAAGAAGAAAACATAAAGGCAATAGAAGGGTAAAATAAGCTTAAACTAATCATTTGTATTGTTTTGGAAATATGATTAAAGTGCACACAAACAAACTTCCGAAAAGACCGGAGAAAAATCCTAAAAAATAATAAAAAACAAATATAAGAGCCCCTAACATACTATCCATGGAAAGACTTATTAGAAAAATAGAAATTAAAGTAATTAGAAAGAATCTTGGAAAAATTCTCCCTTTTTTGTAGGTTCTCTCATAGACTGCACAAACTCCTAAAATAAAACCAAACAAATAAAGACAAATAGGACCAAGCCCCAAATCAAAACTTAAGAAGAGAACGCTCATGGTAGCAAAAAATAATGTGATTGCGAATAGAAACGAGCAAGCTAAAAAATTCAAAAAACTTTTTTTGAATTTTTCAGAGCTCATTATAAACTAAGAATCTATTAATAATTTAAAAATAATGAGCATAAGAATGGTAGATATTTCGCCAAAAGAAGATGTTTTAAGAATTGCTATTGCCAAGGGTAAAATATCCCTGAAAAGGGAAACTATAGAGGCAATAAAGAAAAATAGAGTAGAAAAAGGAGATGTATTGACTACTGCACAGATAGCTGCGATAAATGCAGCAAAGCGATGCTATGAAATTATTCCCCTATGCCATCCTATTCCCATTACTAATATTGACATAAATTTTGAAATCAGGGAGGATAAAATCGTTGCTGAAGCCAAAGTTAAAGCCTATGCAAAGACTGGTGTGGAGATGGAAGCCTTAGTTGCTGTTACTACAGCATTACTAACAATTTGGGATATGGTTAAAAGCTTAGAGAAAGAAGATGGGCAATATCCCCATGCAAAGATTGGCAGTGTTAGAGTTGTAGAAAAAATAAAACTCTGCCCAAAAAAGGAACACGAAGCAGAATTTAAAGGCACTATAGATTTTGGTATATTAACAGTTTCTACATCACGATATAAAGAAAAAGCTAAGGATCCTTCAGGTGATTTTTTAGCAGAATTCTTTAATGCAAAGGCCAGAGGTATTGTGCCAGATAACAGGGAAAAAATAAAGAAGGAAGTCTTAAAGTTATTGAACAGTGTGGATGTGCTGATAATTACTGGAGGTACGGGAATTGCTAAGGATGATGTCACTACTGAGGCATGTAGAGAGTTATTTGATAAAGAAATAGAAGGTTTTGGCGAATTATTTAGGATGCTAAGTTACAAGGAAGTAGGCACTGCAAGCATGCTTAGCAGAGCTACTGCGGGTATCATTGGCAATAAGGTTGTTTTTTGCTTACCTGGATCATTAAATGCTTGCAAACTTGGCGCTAAATTAATTGAAAGTGAAGCAAGGCATATTCTTGCTTTGATAAGGAAAAATTAATCTCGTAGGTTATCATCTAGAAAACTATAAATTTTGAATTAAGGCTTCTTCCTTAAGAAGTTTGCTAGAGGTTATTAGAATAAATATTAGTGAAATTACTATGAGTATACTTCCTAAATCTATAAATACCCCATATTTGGCAGGAAAAGGGTAGCCAAATAATGCAAATGGAATAGAAAGCAAAAAGTTACCTGTTATGCACGAAAATCCTGCTATTTTAAAACCAAAGTTTATCTCACTCATTCGAATCAACATTATGCTGAAAAGTATTATTCCTACTAAAACCTAGCAAATTTCCAATTAAAGGGTTAATTAAAAGACTAATCAGAAAACCTACAAGCCCTATTATTATTCCTACCTCTCCTATTTTATATTTTGCATCTGCTTTTTTTAAGTGTTCAGTTGCATTTAGAAAATAAATAACTCCTATAAGCCCTATTGCAATTTCCGTAAGCCCTATTATGAGTTCTATAAAGAAACTAAACTCTATAAACTCTGTTATTTTTGAGAGTGGTATAATAAAAACTAACGACAACAATATAATTAATGCGCCTATTTTCAATTTTCTCAAGCCTTCTACAAGCTCACTCATTATAAACTAAATTTATTATTATTGATTATAAACAATTGATATAAAAATATTAGCTAAAAAGATTCTGTTAACTTATTGTTGGTATAACGTTCTTTCGCATTAAATTTGAGCGAGCGATGGTAGCCACATATCTCAACTCCAGCTTGTCCAGAATAACCTGTAGTTTAAGAGCGACTATTCCAAGTTTTCTTGAAATAGAGCCCTAAGTTATGTCAATATTAGTTATCCTGTTATAAGGAACAATTCCCGTATTTTTGAACTACACACATATTTCCATGTAATTTCAATTTCATTTTCAGTAATTTTCAGTAAGCTTGTAAACAATCGTATCATATATTTCAGAATCCAGTATGCTATGAAAACAGATAGCCAAAATTGGTATTGAAATACAAAGCGTTACTTCAAAACGGAGCGAAAAGCAACTGAACAAAAAAGTAAAATTAGCAGTAAGTTACGGTCTTCCTCCTTGTCCAATTTTGGGTATTTCAGGTTGTTTTTCAGGTATTTCTGTTTCATTTGTTTTAAGCGGTATTTCAGGCGTTTCTGTCTCATTTATTTCTGGCACCTCTTCTGGTACTACCTTAGTTATATTTTTCTCTCTTTCTTCCTCTACAGGTATTGGGAGACTAGGTACTGGAAGTCCTCTTTCTTCCAAAGCCTTTATTGCAAATTCTCTACCAACTTTTGATACTTCTATTGCGCTTTGGATTGCAGCTTTTGCCTGCTCAGGAACTTTCTGCAAAACATCCTCCAAGACGGTTAAGTGTATCGAAGTCGCGTTTGCAACTATTTCATAAACCTTTGACGGGTCTTTACCTGCTTGTTGTGAAATAGCAGCTATTTCCTCTCCGAATTTAACATATTTTTTATACTCTTCCACCGCTTCAGCAACCTCTTCAACATCTCCTCTCTCAGCGGCTTGTCTTGCCTTATTTATTCTTCCTTCAGCAATGTTCATAGCAATTTCAGCAGCCTTTTCTGGATTGACTGTAGCTAGCACTTTTAACGCCTCCTGATTACCTTTTATTGACCTTTCTTTTGCAGTAGAAATCTTGTCTTTTGCCTGCTCAGGAATCTGCTCTTGGGCTTTGTCTAAAATCTGTAAGTGTTGGGATGTAGCTGTAGCAACCAGCTCGGATAATTTTTCCTTTTTACTAGCTTCTTTCGCCAGAGAAGCTATTTTATTTGCCTCTCCTAATTTTTTCTCATAATCTTTTATGAGATTATCGATATATTCGGGCTTACCTTTCTCGGCCATTACCCTTGCTTCACTAAGTCTGAGTTCTGCATAGTAAAGTAGTTTCTTTACCTTTGCTGCTTCATCAAATGTAAAGAATAAGCTTATGGCTTCAAAAGCTCGCTTAAACCCATAAAACCATGAATCAGGTGTTATTCCTGGTTCAGGAAGTTCTAATTCTTGAGCACCAACAGTACTAACAAAAGCCAACAAAATTAAGAATGTGTAGATGAATTTCATCTTCTGCACTATAAATAATACTATGTTTAAATTATAAATATTTTTTTAACTGAGTATAAAACCTAGAATCCTAGAAATTCTTGAGAGATTGATTTGAGAGTAGATTTGTTTTCAATAAATCCGAGACGCAAAAATTTAATAGTTTTATTTTTATCTCACAACAATAAGTTAACAGAATGGCTAAAAATGAAAGAGCCTGTCAACCTACAATAATTTTCAAAGAAAAATTTACAAGAGAGCAAGATTTTTGTTTAACCCAAAGAAAAAGAAGCGCAAAGCTGTTGCAATATGAGACAAAGCAAGCC
>CAZWFW010000040.1:0-9942 GCA_964633445.1 Candidatus Undinarchaeota archaeon
TCATTTGCAATACCTTGTGAAGACACTATAGCCGAAGCAGTAGAAACTTCTGCTGTAACGCAGAATAGAGTAGTTTTTGATGATAAGGGTAACATAGAAGGTAAAGGAGAAGATGTTGGAAAAGCCATGATGATCTTCAAGAGACAATATGCTTCAGCACTATATGGATTTGCAAGTACATTTGATGCTTACTATGTAGGGAGACCACAATCAAACCCAAGGCAGCTTGCTGTGCAAGGCGATGAACGGAAGGAAAGAGCTAAACTTGCAGTATTGGCTTACATAAATCTACTTGGGGGCGTATCTGGTGCAAATATATCAAGAGGTTTGCCAGCAATGGAAGTTAGGGAGTTAATAGCAGTTACATCAAATAAGCCTATTCCAATGGCTAAACATGGTTTTTATAGTGATTATATTAAGGAAACTACTAAAATTGCCAATGAATTCTCAAAAGTCTTTGGAACAAAAGTTACAGTTTATATCTACTCCAAAAGTGGAGAGAAGATTGTGTCCCTAAAAGAACAATACGAGGGCAATAGTAATCTTGAGATTAAAGATTACGGCAGTTATATAGAATTAATAAAAGCAGTTGCAAATGATGTTGAAAAGGGTTTAGATGAAGAGGAAAAGAAGAGTAAAGAGGATTAGCCATGAAAGCATTTATAGTTACACTATATTTTCCCTTATTTTCTCTGAAGCAGCCGCTGGCATTTCAGGTAGCGGATACTAACTTACTGCCATCTCCATCATCCTTAAGAGGAGCTTTAGCAAAATCTTTAGCATATATTCATCCAAACCACTTTAATGGTAATGATTTCCAATCATTAGTTGAAAGTTGGTTACGAAAGGTTGAAGAGATAGTTCCTTTTGTTACAGCCAAACCTAAAAGTTGTGTAATCAAAGGAACGGTGATATTAAGTCGTTTAAGAACTTTAGAACAAAGAGAGCGAAAAGAACCAAGGGATGCTATGAGAAGAGGCATAACTTTCCTATACAAGTTAAAAGCATGTTTTATAGTAAACGAAAGAAGAGCAATTGAAACGTTAGGTAGTGGTGCTTTGAATAAGATTTGGCGAGCTTTATGGATTATGGACAGAATTGGAGACACTGAATCATTAATTTTTGTTTCGGATGTCTCTCCTCCAATAGACCCTAAGCAAAAAATTGGATCTGAGGGAGAAGTTAATACAATTACCAACATAGACTTCGCTGGCGTATTGGATAATCCGATAATGGATAATATGGATCTTTGTTTCACTTATGAGGCTACTGGTAAAAAAATAAGAAGGCCAAGATATTCTCGAACGCACTTTTTACCTTTATCTGTCAAAAGAGTTAGAAAATTCATAGTTTATGCACCATATACTTACAAAGTTAAAGTTCGAAGAGGCAGTATTTATCAGATAAGAGACCTAAAAGTCGTAGCTGGTGAATCCTTATGAATGCTAAAGAATTCTATGGTAAGCTTGGTTTTGAGCCATACAAGCATCAAAAAGAAGCGTTCGAAAAGATAAACTTCTTAGCGGATCACGGCGGTGTAGTTATAATTAAAGCACCCACAGCATCTGGTAAGACCGAATCTGCCGTAGCACCTTATTTTGCTGGAGTTTATGATAAGAGTTATTCCTTTGCAAAGCTGATATACGTTTTACCCGCAAGAGCCTTAGCAGATGCTCAGAGAGATCGGTTAGAGGAGATAGCTAACAAATTAAGATTGAAACTTAAGATAGTTACAGATCATGGAAATGCTTATGATAAACCGATGCTCAATGGAGATGTAGTCGTTTGCACATTAGACACGTTTATTTATGGTTATGCGTCCCTTAGGACATTTGGATACAGACTACATTACCCCACAAGCAGTATAGCTACATCTTTAGTCATTTTTGACGAAATTCAGATGTTTCAGGACGAAGAATATTATACACCAAGAATTATAGCAAGAATTTTTAAATATTTATACAAATCGAACATACCTTTTGTTGTCATGACAGCAACGCTCCCTGAAAAGCTTGAGAACATGTTATTCAAGGAGAATAATATCCCAATTAACGAGGATAACATTATAACGTGCGATAAAGCTCGAAGAGGCAACGTTAAAGTGAAGTATAGTCCTTCAATACTGATGAAATCTCTTGACGAGTTTATAGATGAAATTAAAAATTCAAGAAAAGTCGGTATAATTCTTAATACGGTACCTAAAGCTCAAAAAGTGTACGAGAAATTAAAAGAAGTCTTAAAAGACGACAAGAAAGTTATACTGCTTCATTCTAGGATAAAATCTGGTGAGAGAGAGGGAAGGGAAAAATCACTTAGGAAACTCGATGAATTTATAGTTGTCGCAACTCAAGTGATTGAAGCAGGTTTAGATATTAGCTTAAATTTTATGCTAACAGAATTGGCACCGGCCGACGCCCTTATACAGAGAATTGGTAGAGTTGCTAGAAGAGAAAATGAAATTGGCAGAGCTGTGATATTCGAAGTTAATAATCAAGTAGAGCCCTATCCCAATAATCTCATAGAGAATACGAGAAAAATTATAGATAACATTGGAAATTGCTTAAATGATCTAAATAAGATTCAAAAAGTAGTTAATGAAGTTTATAAGGGTATAGAAATTTCTGAACATTCACTTTTGATTCAAGCTGATTTATACTTTGATGAATTACGTCTATTTTCGCTACCGCCAGAGTATGAATTAAGAGTTAGACCAGAACTATATGTGACACTTTTCGTACCTCCACATGATTCAATTGATAAGATAACGGAGGAGGCCAAGATAGATTGGAGTAAGAAAAGTCACTTGGGGGATTTAGGTTTTAACATTAAAGATAATTCATTCAACGTATCAGTTTCATGGATTAGGCAGAAGTTGGAGAATCAAAAAGATTTGCTTCTTAAGGTGAATAATAAGTACGTTTGTTTAGATGGACGATTTGATGGAGATCGAAGACAGAAGATTTTTGGATTTAGCACCTGTTCATGGATAGAACCTTACAGAATCTACGTTTTAAATCCCAAATTTTATAGTGAGGATTATGGGTTAAAGGTGAGTTAAGATGACGAACGATATTAAGTTTAATATTCTTGCTTGGAGAGATAAAGAGGATATAGCAAGACAACAATCCTATGAGACACATATTCATAAAATGATTGAGTGTTGGGAGAATTACCTTAAGCCAAAATATATAAAATCTTTACGAAGAGTTTTGGAACTCAACGAAAATGCTCTCAATTATATCGTTAAATATATGTTAATAGTCCATGATAGTGGTAAGTGCACAGAGTATTACCAGCAAAATATAATGAGTCCTAAAAGATATAGACACGAGATCATAAGTTCCTACTTAGCATGTAGGCTCATAGATAATGTCATCGATACTAAGATTAAATACTTAGTTTCAGGAGCCATTCTTTTACATCACGAGCCTATATTAATGGGCAGTATAAGTTATCAGAGAGAAAGGGGCATAACTTTAACGGATATAAGGGGTAGAATTGAGTATCCATCGGGATCTAAAAGAGATGATAGTGCAAGGAGATTACATTACGATTTTAAAAGACTTTTTAAGTATTTGTTTGAACGATATTTAAGTGATAATAATGAGATACTGGCAAAAATTATTAGTAATATGGCAAATCTAAGTGATAGGATAGATATTAATGATCTGATAAATACGCTTGGTAACATTGTGGCAATACTATCACTTGCTGGGGATGACGCTTGGAGACATAAAATGAGATTTCAGGTTTCTGCATTGCAATATATTCTAGTGGTTTGCGATTATTACAGTTCTAAAGATAGAAGTCCAAAGGAATTTGAATTTTTGAAAGAAATAAAGTGGGAGTGGGGCGATTTGTGATGATTGTGTTACATACACCTGGACATCATGAAGTAACAGATACGCTAATAATGTACGGGTTGGTAGAAGTAATTAAAACTTATAGACCTTTCTCTGCTGTTAAGATAATACCAAGTGGTGATAGATACTTAATTCAAACGGATTTAGATAAAGATGCAATTTTAAAGGCTTTGGAATATTATGCTCGTAACCGCTGGTTTGTTAAGACATATTTATCTAGAAAACCTAAAGAAGATAAACCAAGCAGAAATTATGTTTTATCACTCTTCAGGAAATTACCCTCTACGCTAAAAATTCATATGTTACAGCGAGGAAATGAAGAAAAACAATTTAAAAATATTATAGATTCTCTTGAATTTTTATCAAATATAAAAACAAACATTGAATCTATTTTTGGTAGATTTAAAAATAAGTATGATTTGATTGATAGATTTTTATACATTAGTGAGAATCACAGAAAAATAGAGGGAGGAGAAAAAATAGAAGTACTTTGTGGTAAAAGATCAAAAAGTGGTAGATATCCAGTAATAGTGGCTAACTTACCAATAGCTCCATTTGGTGGGACTGTTCAGAAAGTAGGTGCTTATCGTCTATGTAAACTCTGTGTAGCCCTTGCATGGATCGGTCTTTTTTATTTTTCAAGTAGAATTACAGTAAACAGTGAAAATACTCAACATACATATATTCATGTATTTAAACCCGAGAATCTCGCTAATGGTAATATAATTTTAATGTTAAGGAATATCGCACAAATTAGCTTCTTTAGAACCAGTCCTCTCAAAAAGAGTGGTAAAGATTTAGTAGCACCTAGCATCGTTATACCCCTAGTTTTGCTTAGTTTCGGAGAAACTTCTGGAGCACTATTAGAAACAGAGTGGAAATCAATAACTTATGTATTATCTGGTGAGAGAAGAGCAAATACTTGGAGAACGGCTATTCGTTCTGTAAAAGTATTTCAAATAAATAGTTTAATGAGTTTTGTGGAAAAAGCTAAAACTTATAGTGGAAAATATGTTCGTTTAGTAGATAGCTTAAGTAAAAGTGAAGATGGACTGTTATCTTTATCTATGTTAAGTGAAGCTATTATTTATCATGATATTGATAGACTCTATACAGCAATCCGACAGATACGAAATGTTTTAGCACAAAAAGGAAGTGAAACGTTACTTGATGAAGGAATAATAAAGGCAGCGTTTGAGGTTTTGACTTAAATAGATATAGGAGCGGGGAAAATAATGAAATCCAAGCTTTGTATTTTAATTGCAGAGAAAAAACCTTAAGAAGGAAGTGACGGGTTTCAAAAATTTACACTATAATCGAATTTGCAAGAAAATTTTGCTTCTGCTAACTATACCAATCTTCTGCGACTATTATTGCTCTAAGTATAGAAAAACTAAGGAAACGAGATTAGAATGATATAAAGATTATTGCGGAAACTTTTTAATATTGAAGGAAGAATTTGAGTTATAGTGAGAACTTTGTATCTACAGTAGAAAACTCAGAAGTAAATTTAAGATGGAGGGTAAGAAAAAGGTTTCTATTTATGTAGATACGGGTGCTTTAATTTGTTTCTTCCTAGAGGAGGGTTGGAAAGTTATAGAGGATTATTTCGGTTCAGAACTGGAGGAACATAATGTAGAGTTCTGTATAAGCCCGTTTACTCTCGAAGAGTTCTTTTATACGATTCTCTACAAAGATGATATTATTAGGAGAATTGTTGATGGAAAGGATGTTAAAGAAAAAGTTAGTAATTTCTTTGAAAAATACGGTAAGAGATTTGCAGAGTTTCTCGGCAGCTTCAGAATTGTGGGCGCTCCTTCAGAAATAACTTTTCTTTTTGCTAATAAAAAATATCTTAGCACGCTTACAAGTAAAGTTAGAACATATGATCTATTACATTTGCTTGTAGCTATAGCTAGCGAACTTGACGGTATCATAACAAAAGATGACAAGTTTGTTAAATGGCTAAAGAGGAATAAGAAAATTTTTGAGGGAAACTTGAAGGAAGATTTCAAAATATTTTTAATAAATTTAGAAGATGAAGAAATACAAATTTATAGATTTAAGGATCTCTAGCTACCTCTCTGCTAACATTGCTAGTTTTATAACATCTCTTTTACCAAGTTTAGCAATTCCTGCAGTAAAAGGATTTAACAAATGATATATTTTGTGGTATGAGCTTGTAAGTCTTGCAAGTTGCATTAATGTTAACCTTTTATATCCACCAAAAGCTAGATAAAGTGCTATTATTGGAGCTTCAAAAAGCATAAGCTTTTCAGGAAATACTAAGCTTTTTTCAAGCAAATTTAAATATTCTTCTTTCTTAAGCTCTTTTATCATCTTATGATCTAATTTAATAAGTTCTGGATAAAGATCAAGTACAAAAGATAGATACTCAGAAAGAGGTTGCAGCTCCTTCATCCTTTTAAGTACATCATTTATTTTTTCTAACTTCTCTTTAAATTCACGAAATTCTTTTTCTTCTATTTTCAGTTTTTTCAGTTTATAATAGTTTCTTTTAACTTTTTCAGAAAGTTTTCTATTTTCTTCAATCATTAAATCTAAGTAATTTGTGGAGGCAAGTATTTTGAGTAATCTAGATATTCTTAGTTCTATTAGATTTAAAATAAGCATTGTTTCAAAAGATCTTTTGGAATGACAATAATAAAGTCTTCTGAAGATACCTTCCTGAGATATTTTCTCTAATCTTTTCTTTAAAAGCGGTCTATAGGATAAAATAGCTATAGTAGGTAATACTGCGGTATCAGCGTATAAAGATAAAGCTTTGGTATTCATTCCTCTTTTCCTTGAGAAAATTTTTACTATTTAAAATTTAGTTTTTAAAGGAATATATGAATCTTATCTACTTATTGGGTTGTCAACTATACTAATTTCCAAAGTAAAAAGTTAATTAGATAAAGCTCTCCTCAATAGTTTTGGCAAGGGTAGGCAAAATGCAAATACTGGATATTACTTTGCAAAATTTTAAAAAGAATTCTCTCTTAGTCAATTAACTTTTTGGTTCAAATTTTAAAATGATTTGCAAATATCTCTGAAATCGCAGTTTTTGCAAGATAGCATTTTTCTTGGCTTTGGCACATAATGCTTTTCAACAATTTCATGACATTTCGTAACACAATCCTCAACATAATTGCGTATATAATCTGTGATATAGATTTTAACAAACTCTTTCTTTTCAGACAAGTAAAGATAACCATGCTTCACAGGCTTGTTTATAGTATCCTCAAGCAAAATGCAATACAAAGCTAAGCTGTATTTCCACCAACTCCTTACTTTTGCACTATACTTCACCTCGACAGGAACCAAGGCATCAACATCTTCAACCAAATAATCAATCTTTCCCCTAACGCATAGTCTTTCACTTTGTACCTCATAACCTTTTGCAACAATTTTAAACCTCTTAGCAATTTCTTTTTCAGCTTCAGCCTCAACCTCTTTGCCAACATCGCTCCAATAACCTTTAAACCTCTCTTGACCGAGAGCAACAACGAAATAGAAAACCATAGGACAAAAGAAGTATTCCTCAACATCTCTTGCAATCAAAAACTTTTTTACCATAATCCCAATCTTTTAATCAAACCTAATTAATTTTAAATTTAAAATGAGAACCATTAGGGTTTACAAAAGAGAGGAAGGCAAGAGAATACCAAAGAAACTACGGAATTACTTTGAAAGGATGCATGGAAATTTTGAACTGGTTAGGGATCTGCATTGGGATTTAAATAAGGCTTTTGAATTGATAAGAAAGGAAGATTGTGAATTAAGAAGTATTTTTCTTGCGGTTGAAAACTTAGAATATAGTCTGTGGAGAAGGAAGAAGTATGTGCATATAACGAGGAGGAAAGTACCATCGATCCTTAAGCAAAAGATGATAGAACTTTCGTTCAAAGACCGTGCCTTCCCTGAAAAAGTTGATAAATACTGCAAGGGGCTGAAAGGAAAGGAGCTTGATGAATGTATTGATAAACTGATTGAGAAGTTTTATAAAGAGCAAGCTTTGGAAATTTTGGAGGCAGAATATCAGGAAATTTATCCAAGATCTTGGAAGGAAAAAATGATGCTTATTAACAGGGAAAGGTGGAAGTTTTTCTATGAAAGAAGATGCAAGATGAAACCTTTGTTTGAAAGTTTTGATTGGAGAAACGACTGGGTGCAAATTTTCATTATAGAGCATGAGAACGGTATTCATTGGGAAGTAGGGGGAAGCGCATCTACAGGGAAAAGAACAACCCATAGTTATTATGGTGAACTATTTTGCAAGGTTCAAAAGGAGCTCAAAGACATACCCTTAGTAATTTTATGGTATGATCATAGAAACAATTTCCTTTACATTGATGAGCTTAAAAGCTTTGCAATCTGCCCGCGGGAGATGTGGGGCAAGGAAGAGGTAATGAAGGGCTTACCAAAAATAATATTTGATGAAGATTATGAAAAGCACAAAAATTCTAGAATAATAATTTATTATACGAATTAAATTCCCCCATAAGAAATTTCTTGCTTCGTTATTCTTGAATGTAGCTTTAAATCCTTCAAACACACAGGAAAAATATCTATTTTATCATTATCTCCAAGTTCCCGTCTCTGCAAAACTCTTTCCAAATCTTTTCTTTCCTCGCTACTCAACTCTCCAATAAATGCGCTTTTTTGGATTCTAAACAATCCGAAATCTTTCAAAATTTCGGCAATCCTATTTCTCAGATTATCATCAGTTATGTCGTAAACTACGAGTACTTTCATAAAACTAAGTGTGTGCTATGATATAAATCAAGACAAATTTTATTTTCCATATGGAAAAAATTTTTAAGTATTTAATTCGTGCTTTAACTGAAGATAAGAAATTTTAAATTAAATAGCAAAAACAATTCTTATGAAGAAATCTTTTCACGAAAAACTTTTAGAAAGAGCTAAGCAGTTTTTAAAGGACGCTCTTTATGATGCAGAATGTAGGAGATATGACATTGCAATAGTGCATCTAGAGCAAGCACTTCAACTTTTGCTAAAAGCAAAAATCTATGAAAGATTTGGAGAGTTTCCAATAACCCATAATTTAAAAATTCTTCTGAGGACTTTGGGAGAGGCAGAGCTTGTTGATAAAAGAAGAGAGGTGATAAATCTTTTAGAATCAGCATATCTTGCTGGGAGATATTACGATATAGGTTATGAAAAGGAAGATTTTGAAATAGTTTTTAAATTTGTCAAGGAGGTGTTTGAAAAATATGGTATTAAGATTAATTAAAGAAGAAATTGAAAGATTTAGAGAAAGAAAGGAAATTTATGTTGAGAATATTAAGAAAATTGCAAGAAAATACAACCTAAAATGCTATCTATTCGGATCAAGAGCAAGAGGTGAAAGCACACCATCAAGTGATATGGACATTCTTGTTATTCTTCCAGAAAAATTATGGGGGCTTAGATGGAAAATTTATGACGAAATGAGAAAGGCGTGTGAGGATAACGCATTTGTTGAAATTCACGTAATTCATGAAGAGGTATTTAAGGAAACAAAAAGATTGTATGGAAAGCTCGTTCAAATTAACCAATAAATTATGGCTTGCAATAGCTCCTAAATACGCAATAAGCAGGACAATTACTTGCAACGCTTGGTTCCTTATTTTTTAGCAATATCATCTGCAACTCATCACGTTTTTCTAAAAATCTTGAGCGCAGATAATCTCCAACGATATAAAAATCTCTTTCAATCCTTATACTATTATTAACTTCTCTAACGTAAACCGTGCACCCTATATCAACTGGTCTTTCAAAAAAAGATTCAAAAGCTAGAGCATAGCCAGCAACTTGTATTCTATGCCATTTTTCTTTTTTACCAACTTTAACATCAAAAATTATACCACCAAACAAAAGTGTAGCATCTGCTCTCAAGCATTTGCTTAGCCCTAACAAGCTACCATCAATTATCATTTCCGTAGCTATTGGCAAAGCTAGCTGCACTAAACTTTCTTCATTAAGGAAAGGATATTTCGCTCTTACCTCAAGTAATTTACTTTCTATACGTATTGCTTGCCATTTTGCTATTTTTTTGCAGAATTCTAAAATTTTT
>CAZWFW010000041.1:0-9831 GCA_964633445.1 Candidatus Undinarchaeota archaeon
ATTTTCAGTTTTTCAGATTTAACTCTATCGGCGGGAAGTCTCCCTCCGTAAGAGAGGGGATGAGATAGCCTGATAGCCTGTCGAGAGAACCCCTGCCACAGTAAGGCTGAAAGCCGATGGTAAGTTTTCTGTGAAGCAGGAAGCCCTTGCGATAGCGAGGTAGTAGTTCACTGACAAATCTTCTTCAGCAACGCTTCGCCCTCCTTCGTTCCCTTAGCTACTAAAACGTCATTTGCCAGTATCTTTGTTGAAGCTGTTGGTCTTGTTATCCACTTATTACCCCTCTTAATGGCAACAATATGCATACCAGTATTTGTCTCAACCTTTAGCTCACCAAGGGTTTTGTTGGAAAGTTTTGATCCACTTTTAACCTCTACCAATGTGACTATTTCGTCGGAACCCATAATAATATCCTTGAGAATTGGGTGGATTTTCGCCTTCTTAAGAAGCAGTTCCGCTATATCTCTAGCAGAATCAGCGATAATTTCAGAAGCATATGCTATTTCAAGAATTGCCATAAGCGGTTTAATTTTTTCATAGTCCTCATAATATCTGCTACTTCCAAGAACCCAATGCTGCAACTCATAGCGCAAATCATCGATTTCCTCCTCAAGATAAACGACTTCTTGCGCAACCTCCTCATTTTTATGAAGTAGGGCTAAATAAGCAAGATCTACAGCAAGTTCTGATAAATTTTTCATTTTTATTAATATTTTAACAGCTCTTTCAAGATTCTCTATTTTAATCTCTGGAATGGTATACTGGGGCTTACACTTATTTCCTATAAATTCAAGAAATTTTGGCACACATGTTACATCCCCCCTAGCAAAAATAACGTCTCCCTTTAGAATCTTTGTATCCTTCGTAGGATTGAAAATCCATTCAAATCCTCTTTTTATGGCAATTATTCTCATACCTGTCATGGTATGAATTTTTGTTTTGTTAATCGTTTTATCGGCAACTCTAGAATCATCTGGTACAACAGTTTTAACAATAGTTTCCTCAGCAGTTGCAAGAATCATCTTTATCATATCTCTTGGAAGCTTAAACCCTCTTAGTACTAGCGCTGCAATATCCCCCGCTGCGTTTCCTATCTTCTCCGTAGCATTTGCTACTTGTAAAACTCCTGACACAGCTTCAGCCTCATCAATCCTTCTTGCAGCTAAAATTGAAGAAACTCGAGTATCATCTAACAAATCATGTAGCTTTCTCTCAAGCTCGAGAACTTCCTCAGCTATATCCTCATTATCAAAAAGTATTGCTGAATATGCCAAGTCTACAATTAATTCTGAGGTATCCTTCATCCTAAAAAGCAAATCTTTCACAGGTTGGAGCATTTCTTTAAGATGCAGCTACTTTGCCCATAAGAGATCATCGAAAAACCTTCCAATACTAGTGGAATTCAAAATATTTAAATATTTCCCACTATATTCCTTTAAAGTTTTTGCAAGTAAACATAAATTCACAGCCAAAACTTTTTAAATTTAATTATTGATTTTTAAAGAATGGGCATTACACTCGATTTTCCGGAAAGAAAAATAAGCATTTCATTTATTTTTAGAGTTTTATTTCCAGTTTTACTTCTTTGTCTGCTCTTTGATATAGTATCTGGCGTCTTTTTTGGGGTTTACTTTAGTAAAATAGCTGCTTATCCCGCAATATTAATAATGATACCAGCATTAATGGGGTTGAGGGGCAACATATTCGGAGCTTTGGGCTCTAGAATCTCCACAAAGTTATATTTAGGTGAAGCTTCGCCAAGTATTAGAGATAATTTCATTAAGATAGATGTCGCCTATGCTCTATATTTATCACTAATTCTCACCTTTTTTATTTGGATTTTGTCATGTTTTAAACTTTTTAGTGTGGAGATTGCGTCCCTTAAAATTGTTTTGCTCTCGTGTATAATAACCTCCTCAGTACTGGGATTGCTAACAGCTTTTTTAGTAGTTTCGAGCTTCAAAAGAGGTATAGATCCTGATAGCATATTAGGGCCTGGAATTACAACAGCCGCAGATCTAGTAACACTTCCTACAATAATTTTGGCAATTTTACTTTTTGAAGTTAACCCCAAAATGCTTAACTATTTTCTAGCTTTTTTCATTATAATCCTTTTAGCAATACTCCTCAAACTCCCCAGAAAATCCACAAGTAACTTAAAAATTATGCAGGAGAGCTTAAACATACTTTTCTTTCTAGCATTAATTCAGTATTTTACAGGAAGCGTTCTTCAAAACTACAGTAAATTTATTTCTAAAATTATGTTTTTAGCATACGCCTATCCGCCTACACTTGATTTCATTGGTAACATAGGTAGTGTAAGCTCAGCTAGAATCTCCACCAAGTTACATCTAGGAGAAATAAAGAAATTATCTGTAAAGGAAATAAGGGAAGAGTTTAAGCTAACTATTCTCGCACCATTCGTGGCTGCAATAATTTTTGCTAGTTCTATATTTTTTCAGAGACTGCAATCATATGTCATTACCAGTAGGCTTCTATTGGCAATGTCCCTATTCTTCGGTGCCATTATTTTTTTAGTATTCCTCATCATTGTGATTTCCTTCCTAATTTGCGTAATTCTACATAAAAAGAATATTGATCCCGATAACGGAGCAATCCCTACAATAACCGTGATAGGAGATTTGTTGGGAACATTCCTCATAGTTACTCTAGCAATTATTTTATCAAATTTCAAAGATAACTAACGAAGGCTAATGAAGGTAGAATCCGAAACATCTTTTGTCTTTCCCAAGTAAGTTCCGTTGGTTAAAAAAATATCAAAGCTTTCGCGAGGAAATCTTCTAATTATTGGACCAAGCAGCTCCTCATCTCTGTTAAACGCTACCCCTCCAACTAAATTACTGAAGGCTGGTAAAACTAGTATTTCCTCCTTTCTTTCATTCCTACCAAAAATCCAGACTTTGCGCCTATATTTAGTTCCCTTTTTATCCTTAAGCTCAATAACAGGATGATTGTGCCCAATAATATAAAATTTCGATTTTTTCCTAGAATTCGCATGACCGTGAAGAAATAAAAATTTGCCAATCTTTAGTTCCCTGAGAATCTCAACGACATCCACATTAATCACTTTCTCCAAATTTCCATCATGATTTCCTTTTGTTATAATTATTTTGTCGAAGAATTCCGCTAAGTATTCAAAAAATTCATATATTCTAAGTTTCTCCCAGAGCACAGGTGCAGAGATATTATGCTTAAGATCTCCCAGAATTAGTAGCTTCTCTGCCCTACATTTATCAATCAATTTGGAAATTCTGTTCTCAAAATCGTAGATCTGCGATTTTATAGAAAATCCAGCTTCTTGTATCTCCAGCTCAATTCCTATATGTAAATCCGCAATTATAAGATAATTCTTTAAAATCAGCGCACAATCGTCCCAAAGAACTCTCATATTAAAAATCAGATAAAGTCTTCTGTGTTTTTGGGACTTCTAGCTTTTTAAATTTTTTCATTTTAATTTCCTGAAGTACTTCCTCAGCAAATCCATCTATTTTCTCAAAATCGCCACCACGTTCCTTTACAACTTTTCTAATTACCTCCAAGACTCTAGTATAGCTCTTATATTTTTCGTTCAAATCCTTCCATAAAATGTTTTTAAGTAACACCGCATATTTTTCGTCAAAACTTAACTTGCCCTTAAGCATCAAAAATGCAATTGCGGGGTAACCCAAATATCCCTTAAACATAGAACCATTATCATTGCTTATTATAGCATTTTTTGACGGATCATAAATCACCTCATATTCCTTCTCTCCTCTACTCGACAATACTTTTGCTCTATTTCCATTAATTCTTACTCTTCCATCAGCTATAGCTCCTAAGGCTTCTAAAATCTTTATTTTTGGAGGTAATTTCCAAAATTTGCTTCTCATAGCAACCTTATATTCTATAATTAATTAAACATTATCTTTCAATTTATCTCCCCTGCTGCTTGCAAGACCCCATGCTTACGCATGGGGATACAAAAATGGGAGATTTAAATACTTCTCTAAACAAAAACACTGGATCTTAACCCCTTTGGTTGGTATACAAGGAAGCTTTTGCTTGCAGATCTTGCAACAATCTCTCCATTTCTCAGAACCTCAGCGACAACCCTGAACTCCCCCAAGCTATTGGTTATCCATTCTTTTTCTATCTTTGTTGCTTTTCCCTCCTTAATAAATATATTTTCCTCAGAAATAATTTCGTAGTTTTCCCACTTTTTTTCGTACTTTTGAAGCTTGATTCTAAGTTTTCCCTTCAAAGGACAATTCCCCTTATTTCTTACCCCAATTATGAAAAGAGAGTATTGATTTAGAAAATATCTCTCCTTAAAGCTCATCACCGCAACTTCCACCTTAAAAATCTCTCTAAGCTTAAATATTTTGGAAGCCTCGTCCAGAACCTTTTTTCCTCGCTTAATCATAACTTTTACAACATACTCTCCTCCTCTAAATGTTGGGGTAATTTTTTGCTTAAAAACCTCAAGTCTCTCCTCGTTGATGTGCAAAAAAATCTCCTTAGTAATATGGGACTTTATCTCGCCATCGCTTGCTATTATACTCATCTCCAAAGTTAGGGGAAGATCTACATTACCCCTGTTCTTAACAGTTACTGCCACATTTATAATTTCATCTGGATAAAATTCTGGTTTATTTATCGTTAAACCAGAAATACTAGCACGCTTTATAGGTACTTTCACTACCCCCTTGTAAAATAGCAGGAGAACTGCTATAAAAAGCAGTATTGGATAATACATGAAGGGAATGTATGTTCTGAAAGAAAATATCTCGATGATTGGTTGTTCTTTTATATTTTCAAAAATAATTTTGCTATCAATCTTCTTAAAGTCTCTTGACGAGAAGGAAAGTTCCTTATCAGTGATAATGATCAGGTTTTTGGTAATATTGATTTTCCCTCCGTCATATTTCCTAATTTCAATATCGTGTAGGTGGGGGTGAACAATCCATCTATTTTTCACTTTCACTTTATAACTTATCTTGATAATAACATCATCATCAAGTGTTACAATTTGTATTCGAACACTGCTATCATTCCGTATAAGTTTATAAGATAGCAAATTTGCGTTTGGACTTTTGACCGTTATGTTATTTGGCAAGTATTCTTTCATCTTAAATGGTAGGAGAACACCTAAGGGGGCTAATTCCCTATGCATTTTCAAGGTTACATTATAAATACCCCTATTCAGGAGAATTAGGTGCTCTACATTCTCAGATTTATCTTCAATTTTTATGGTCGTGTTTATCTCAGCTGCAAACACGGCATTAATAGAAAATAATAGGATAAACAACAGCAAATGTTTTCTAAACATAATATATCTATTTGAGAGATTCTCTGTTAACTTTTCCTTTTAAATTACCCAGTAGTGTGAGTGAAAAAATCATGGTTTTAAGTTTAGGCTTGGGATCCCAAACTTTCTTAGTAATAGCAATACTTTTCACTGAATATTTACTTTCTAAAGAATTTTTAGCAACAGAGAAGATACAAAACCTATAGCGCTTGCATATATAAATACGACTATCGAGCTAAAATCCCATAAGAAACCTGCCAGAATATTTGTAAGTATGGCAATTATACCAACAGCTGTGTGGAAAATTCCAAATACTGTAGCTTTAGCTTCATTTGCTCGCTCTGCAATAAATGCACGCTGATTAGTATCAATAATTGCTATTGCGATTCCATAAAAAGAGAAAAGTATTATAAGCAGGTATATCTTGGTTACAAATGCAAACCCTAACATCACCAAGGAAAACAGTAAATATCCTAAAGCAAGTATTTTCTTCTTACCAAATTTGTCTGAAAGCTTGCCAAAAGGTGCCGAAAACGCTGCATAGAAGATATTATAGAGTAAATAGAGAAGAATAGGAATACCCAATGCACCACATATTTGTTGAGCTTTTAGAATAAGGAACATGTAGCTAATATTCGCAAAGGCAAACATACTAACCACGGCAAGACGTCTTCGCAAATCGCTTGATAACTTTCTTAAAGGAAAGTGTGATTGCCTACATACTCCTTTTTTAGTTTCCTTAACGAAATATAAGGGTATAAGAGAAAGGAAGGAAATCAATCCTGCTATCAATATTATTTCTTTAAGGTTAAGTCCAAGGTACCAAAATAGAATGAAAGCAAGGGATGTCCCAAAAACCGCTCCCAGAGTATCCATAGCTCTATGTATTCCAAATCCCCTGCCCAATTGCTTGGGCATAGACTCCGCAATTATAGCATCTCTTGGTGCTGTTCTCAATCCTTTCCCTACCCTTTCCAAGCTTGAAAATGTTAAAATATTTTGCCAATTTTTTGAAAAGGCTAAAAGCGTTTTAAAAACTGCTGAAATAAAATAACCTGAAGTTACGAGAGGCTTTCTTTTACCAAACTTGTCGGAAGCTATGCCTGCGGGTACTTTAAGAAGAATTGATATACCATCCCTTAAGCCTCCAATTAAGCCTACTGCTACGCTGCCTCCTCCCACTGAAGTAATGAATAAAGGCAAAATTGGCATGATCATTTCGCTGCTCAAATCGTTGAGAAAGCTTACTATACCAAGCAAAATAACGTTCCTTCGCATCATTATTTTCCTACTTCTATTATTTGATTCCACAATATTTGTAATTATGATGCTAGGTAGACAAAGAACTCGGCATATCTAGGTTTCGAATTCCCTTAATTTTATGGGTAAATATTCCTCAACAACATAACTTAGCCCATACTTTGCTAGAGCCTGTTGCTCAGCCTTTCTCTTTAACTTTAGAAACAGTTCTATCTCTTTTCTGAGTCTTTGATCATTATAGCGAGGATCCTTAAGCAATTCGTCGCAGCGCTTGATATCTTTTTCATTCATAGGGTCTGTTCTTAGATTGTACTTCACGATATCGCTAGCTGTTACACCAATCCATTTTGCATCAGGAACTGCAAGCTCCTTATTTATGTGTGCAGCTTTTGAAGAACCAGAAATTATGACCATTGCAATATGCATTCCCCAAGGATCTGCATCCGTAAATATATACACAGGCAACTCTTGCTCCTGATTTAATCTTTTAAGCAACATTCTTGCTGAACGCGTTGATTGACCTCCAAGATGTACAAGAATTGCATCAAACTTTTCATATGCACCCTCCTCAATCAACCTATCATACATACCACCAGTTTCTATTGCAATAACTCTGCTGGCATTACACTCTATTATCTTAGCCTCATCAAGTCTAGGGCCAACCGCTAATCCATCTGGTGTATTCAGGCAGTTAATTCTCTGTTTTCTTCCTTTTGGATCCCTATACTCAACAGTAAGATCACCATAAACTCCTCCCTTATCCTCCGGAGTAATTTTTAAAGCTTCTCTTGGCTTAGAAATCATTGCCTCTATATCCTCAAGCATATCATTGCTCTCCGCCTGTTCCTCAAACTTCAGACCCTTACCCCAGCTTTCTGAAATATAATAAAGTTCTCTTAACGTAGCATGCTTATTTTGCTTTATTAAATCATCCTTACAAAATCTAGCAACTCTCAGCAACTGGGCAACTTTTCTAATATGCTTAATGTTGCCACAACTCCTAACTTTGTATTTACCTGCAAGAACATAGCACCTGTATTTTGGGTCGTATTTTATGTTGCTTGTAGTTCTTAAAGGAACAGCAACTTTCGGAGGTTCGTTATTCCTTAAATATTTTAATACATCAGCTCCTATTTGCGTTAAAAGTCTTATCGTTTCTTTATCATCAATCAACATTTATGGGCACCTCTTTTATCATTTTTTTAATCAAGCTAGAAACATCTGGCACTGGGTTGCTTTCAGCTAACATCGCAGCCTCCTTAGCTACAATTGGCATATAAGTTTTGAAAATTTCAAGTCTTTTTTGCTCAATTTTCGCTCTTACCCTTCTTGAAAAATAAATTTTTAAACTTCTACATACTTCCATCAAAGCATTTCTCACTTCTTTATATATTTCACTCTCTAGCGATATAGCTTGCTTACCCACCGAGGAATATGGTATGAAGGTTGAAGAAATATTAACAAAGACAGTTATTGGGGAATTGTCAAAATCTTGCAAACCATAACGCTTCCAGTCAATACTTCTGATTGCTTGAGTAATAGCGCAAGCACTTGAGTCGAAAAGAAGAGGTGTTCTATTAGCATATCTCATAATTTCAGCTTTTACACCATTTTCAGATCTCCTTCCTGCCTTTCCACCGTAAGCAATGCCAACCTCAACGATGAATGGAACACCTCCCCTATAGACCTTTGGGCTTCTGGTAATAGCCTTAACAAATTCTGGTTCAAGCATATGCTCCAAAGCTTTTTCAATATACTCGCTGCCAATAGATATCAAGCCTTTATGAGGGGGCGCCATAAACTTTATCTTTTTAAAGGCTTTGATAATTGCCTCAGCATCTTCCCACGTCATATCTTTCGGACTTTTTTCAAGATCCACACCAGATATCCTCGCTATTTCCTCAACCTTCTCTCTGCTTATCCTTGCAAGCTCCTTCATTAGCATAGTCCTTATTTTCTCGGCCTTTGTCTTAGCCGCAATATCAAGCAAATCGCTGGGCAGTAAACCCAAGGGATGGGGCTTAATTTCTTGAGGAGCGTGGATCACCTCCTGAACAACCCTCTCAAAAACGAATTTGTTACCATGAGGATCATGGAAAACGATTCTCGCATGCGGATTTGAGAGAGCGGTTCTCCTTATGTATTCATATGGACCTTGAGACCCCTTCGTATAACTTACTCCTTTTGCCCTAACAACTATTTTGGTACCATGCCAATTACCCTCCTTAATCTTCTTTTCAACAAAAACCGGTTCATTCTTCATAACGTCAATCATAATCTTCGCTTCAATTATTTTGCCATTCCCTGTCGATGTTATAACCTTTATAGGCTTACCAGTTGTTAGTTGGCAAAACATCGTAACACCAGAAACTCCAATGCCTTGCTGACCTCTGAGCTGAATATTGCGATGAAACTTTGTGCCTGCAAGCATCTTACCAAAAACTATGCCAAGGTGCTCCTCAGGGATCCCTGGCCCTTTATCCTCACAAACAACTCTGTAGTATTCCTCAGCTATTCTGTCAATTCTTATCTTTATATCTGGCAAAGTTCCAGATTCTTCATGAGCATCAATAGAGTTGGTCAATAATTCGTGAACGATTGTCGTTAATGAGCGAATTTTACCAGAATAACCAAGCATATGCTGATTTTTCCTGAAAAATTCCGCAACACTATGAACTTTTAATTCCTTAAATAAATCTTCAGCGCTCTTCATTTTTTCACTCTTTCAAGGTACCTGTAAACTGTAGAGTGCATCGCTCCACCAATTAACATTTTAACGGCATCATATGCGATTTTAACATTATCAGGCTTGCCAATAATTGCAACAGTTTTTCCATAAACGGATATATATGTTTCTGTCATTTCTTCTATTTTTTTCTTTGCCTTACCTTCCCTTCCAATAACCCTTCCCTTTATCCTAACTAAATCATTTCTATTTCTCGCATATTCTTTTAAATCAATTATTTGAATTATACACTCCTCATCTAGCAATTCCATAGCCTTTTCAGGGCTAAAGCCTCTTCCTATAGCTAAAACAATATTCCTTGCAATTAGCTCACCCAATGGATAGTTCTCATTCTTTCTCTCAATTCTAATTTCCTCACCGTTTACATGTATTTTTGTATGAGTATACTCCTCAATAGCTCTTTTCACCCTGCCATTTCTCCCAATTAGTACTGCAACTCTTTCCTTGGGTATTTTTAGAAGCATCATTAGTTTTTTAATAATTTCTTTATTCAGAAGATATTAAAACCTTCTGCAAA
>CAZWFW010000042.1:0-1871 GCA_964633445.1 Candidatus Undinarchaeota archaeon
AACCCCTTGTTAGAAAACTCAAAAACAAGCTAAAATAGGATTCATAATCAAAATAACCTTCGATAACGGCTTTTCTATATTTTAGCAATTTTAACGCCAAATCTATCTGAGGGTTACCCACAACTTTGTAAAGCTTTCTAAGGAACAATCCCGCAATTATCTCCTTTTTATACCTTCCCTTCCATAGAATTTCATATAGCCTTAGGGGGTTAGAATTTTCTAAATATTTTGATATGGCAAAACTCGCAATTTCTGCGCAATTTAACCCATAAATTATCCCGCCTCCTGTAAAAGGTTTAACTTGTAACGCAGCTTCTCCAACGGCTAGAAGGTTATCTATACAGGTTTTTCTCGCATAACCTATTGATATCTTTCCAGAAATTCTATTAATAACTTTCTTTTCAACCTTAAGATTTTTAAGAAACTTCTCAAAATTTTTAAAGCTGAAGTTTTCAATGCTATCTCCCAGACCAACACCAATGCAGTTACCTTTTGGTATCACCCATGCATAGAAATTTTTTGAAAGTGATTTGTTGAAAAAAACATCAATATGCCTCTGAACTTCTGGAAAATCCCACTGAATTGCTATTATTTTTTCATACTTGTTTCCAAATATCTTTCTTGCATAATCTGATGTATTGCCATCTGCAACAACTATAACTTTGCTTCTCTCAATTTTATCCCCAACTTTAGCGAAGAATCTTCCATTTTTCCTAACAATTCTAACTCTCTTGCCGAGCTCTATGCAAGCGTTTTTGTTTTCAGCGAGTCTAGCAAGATATTTATCAAACCTTACTCTATCTAGAATACAGATTTTTGTTTTTCTAAGCTTCAATCTTAAGCAAGTTTTGAAACTATGAAGTCTAAATTCGCTTACTTTACTTAAAATAAATCCCTTTTTATACAAATTCAAACTTCTTAAACCATTTTCACTAACAACACCAGAGCATTGCAATGGCCTCCCAACTTCCTTATGTTCCTCATAAATCCTTACACCATATCCCTTCTTTGCAAGCAGGTATGCCAAATAACATCCAATAGGACCAGCTCCAACAACTATAACATCCATAAAAATTTAGCATAAAGTAAGTTATAATATCTTTGAGGCTTATTAATAACTTAGGATGAAAGTTAAGTGCCCTCTTTGCGGTAGCGAGGTTTTTCAAAATGTGGAGGTTTATCCTAAAGTAATAAAGTTTTACGAAATTGCAGAGCTTTTGGATAGCCTTGGCAGAAACAAGTTTTCTAAAATTCTCAGAAAAAGTGATATTAAAGAAATTGAAGGACAGGCAGCTGACTTCGAGGCAAGTCATGCAACTGTCGATGAGCTTTTTCATAAAATCAGGGAAAAATTAATAGAATTAGGGTATGGAAGCAGAGATATCGAGGAGATTGTGAGATATGGAAGAACTATGCAAAATATTACTCCTGTAGAAGGTGCAGTTCTAGGTTTAATAACTACACGAGCTTTTTCTGGGAAGAGTCTTCTTTTAGCAATACTTGCCTTTCTAGCAATATTTCAAAGCTTAAAATTCTTGCTTAGTTTAGATTCGGTGAAGAGTACAGTGATAGCACTTATATTTTCCTTAATAACTATAATAGGTAGTATTTACATTAGCATAGAGAAACTTATTTTTATTTCTTTTGCAGGAAGAATGGGTGTTAGAGATCAGGAGATTGTCTCAAATTTAAATTTTAAGATTAGGGGTACCGCAAAGGAAGATGTTGAAGCTTTGAGAAACATTCTTGCAACAAAAGTTATTTCTAAGGTTGAAAAGAAGGAATGAGAAAATACAAAATTGTTCCAGGCAAGGAATTCTTTGTTTTGAACTTTGCGTGGGCATACTCTATGTTTTGATGTGTAACCTACT
>CAZWFW010000042.1:1971-9555 GCA_964633445.1 Candidatus Undinarchaeota archaeon
TTCTTTGTTTTGAACTTTGCGTGGGCATACTCTATGTTTTGATGTGTAACCTACTATTTCATGCTAAATTTAATGACTTATTAATGTGGAGTGTTTTCATCATAATCTCTGCAGTATTGTACTTCCTTGCTCCAAATGAGATAGATTTGGCTAAAGACAGAGTAATTATTAAAAATTATTTTAAAATGATTGATGAAATAAAGTTTGACGATGTCAAAGGAGGTTACATACCTTAAAAAAGTAAAGCTAAGGAATCTCGAAAACTTGCTTCTAAAGATCCCTTTTCATATACCTTTCTTTTTCCATTATTGCTACTATAAGGGCTTACCTTGCGGCTTCTATGCTAAAAGGCTTAATAACCTCATTTTGCTTAAAACATCAGAATCCAAGGAGTTATCATCTCTCTGCGTTTGGGGAAAGAAGAAATCTACATGCTATATCTTTCTAGGCCCCGACAATCCAAAATTTTTCTACGAAGAAGTAAAATCTAGACTAAAAACCTCTTAGCAAGAGAGATCAGTCTAGGATATCTAATTGCTTTCTTTATAAGGATCTTAAAAGCCGACAAATTGCCTCTACCAAGTTCTATTAGGTCCTCAGCGCTCCATATCTTTGCAAGGAAGTTCATTTCCTCGTCACTTAAATTCTCAGCAAATTTCCTTACTTTTAAGACATTTCTTAATTTTCTACCCCGTTCAGCCCACCATCTTTTTTCATATTCCTTAAGCAATGAAACATTATTATTCTCTAGAGCTTTAACGATCGCTAATCCAGCAAGCCTCCCTGCATACATGGCTTCATATATACCCCCGCCGTGGATAGGGTTAACTTGCCTCGCAGCATCTCCAACAACGACAACATTATCTTTAACCAAAGTCTTTAAAAATCCGCCTACTGGCACGCAACCAACATTTACCTCAAGTATGCTTGCTTTGGAGAAGATTTTCTTATGCTTCCTTATAAATTTATCCAAATAGTATTTAGCTGTTTTTTCGCAGTCTCCTGCAATTCCTACGCCAACATTTGCTCTGTCCTCATCTTTCGGAAAAATCCAAACATAACCACGTTTGGCAATCTCATTACCAAGATAAATGTGAATTAAATCGCTTTCCTCAATTTTTAGATTGCTCATTTCATATTCAAAGCAGGAATCAATCTCGCTTAGAGGTATCCTAGTATCTATATCAGCCTGCCTTGCGATTTGAGACTCAACACCATCAGCAGCTACAATAATTTTTGCCTCAATTTTCTCCTTACCATCAATACCTTCGGCTTCAACTCCTTTAATCTTACCGTTTTCTTTCCAAATGTTTGCATAATAGCAAGCTTTAACCTCAGCACCAGCTTTGCTTGCGTAATATGCTAAAAATTTATCAAATATCTTTCTTTCAATAACATAGCCATTTGGCTCGTCATACCTAACCTTTAGAGCATCTCCATTTGGAGCATAAATTGCCGCACCATACATAGCTCTGTTTATGAACCTCTTCTCCAAGGGCAACCCAAATTCCCTAAACACTCTTGCTGATAGCCCCTCTCCGCATCTCTTAGGAACACCAATTTCTGCATGCTTATCAATTAACAGAACACTTACATCGGAATTTTCAGCAATATGCTTAGCTACAGTAGAGCCTGCGGGACCTGCACCAACAATTACAACATCGTAACGCTTCATCTTAACCACCGCAAGGAGACCTCATGTGTAAGCGTGGGGAGGAATTGCGGTAACCTTTAAATACTTTTTTTGCTAAGGTAGTATTAAGAGCCTTGAGGTTCAAGGCAATGAAGTCTTTAAAGCTGGATAGCTCTAAGGCAAAGTCCTTAGGGCTATGGGTTGCGTAAACCAGCCCTTGCCAGAGTTCCAGCCGTGATGAGGGCATAAAGCTTCCTCCGAAAGGTGGGAGTAGTTTACAACATTTCACTCAATTTTTATTAACCCTAATGGGCAAACTTTTTCGCAAGTTTTGCATTTTAAGCATTTATTTTCATCAATTTCGGCCTTTTCCTTAAGTGCTATAGCGTTAGCAGGACAAACAGCAATGCAACCACCGCATGCGAAGCAGTTTTCTACTTGCATACAATACTTGTGAATCTCATTATTTATTTACTTATAGTTCTTGGATTTTTTACCATCAACCTCCCTCTTATCTTCGATTAATTCACCCTCATCTGCAATTAGAAGAGGTCGAGATGTAATTAAAGCTTCTAGTACTTTTTTTCTTCCAGATTCCAGTAATCTCCAAATAGTTCCTCTTGAAACTCCCATCTTTTTTGCAGCCTCCTCTTGCGTTAAGCCCTCATAATCTACAAGCCTTATGGCTTCATATTCAGGGTAGAGAACTTCAATGGGTTGGGGATTGAGGCATGGTATGGGCATTAACCTCTTCACTTTCGGTAGGGAATAAATAAATATCTGGGCAGGGGGTCTTCCTTTACTCTTTCTGCGCCAGCACCATCTCCATCTGGGCATCTTAAAATATTGTCTCTTCCTCCCTTATAAATCTCTTGTAATCTTCGAGGTACATCTCTAATTGGATCTCATTCCTGCTCCAAACAACAACGCTTTCCTTCAGAACCTCTCTTAAAGTCCTCAGGTCAGATTTCTCGAAGATACAAACATCGTATTTCGCTGGATCTACTTTACGGTGGATGTTCTCCAACAATCTTTTAGCCTCCGCATCGCTACAGTTAGGATATACTATGCAAATTCCTATTGTATTAGTATCGATCAATTCGTAAGCAAGTATGCCTAGGATGTTAGGGTTACTTGTGAGAAATTCAAAATCCTCTCTTATAGCCTCTACATCCTCCTCACTTAACATCTTTCTATATTTTTCAGGTCTTTTATTCTTTCTTCGCCCCCAATCTCCTCTATGTATTTATACACCTCATCCGGTACCAAATTTTTCCATTCCCTATTATTGGCTATTCTTTTTCTAATATCACTCGCTGAGTAACCTTTATAAAACTTCTGTTCAACAACCTTGTAACCCCTCACCTCAAAAAGCTTTTTAACGAGAGGATTTCTTGTGAACACAACTGAAAATCTAGGCGTAAGAGATTCCAGGTGAGCAACCCAAAGATTGTTATTTAGAATATCTGGTACTGGTATTAGGTAAATTGTCTTATCTCTAAAGTTTTTTTGTATAACCCTGCCTATCATTTCAACCCTTTCACCAGCGGTAAATGGGTTTCTAAATGTATAGCTTTCCTGGGAACTTCCGATAACAATAACAAGCTCATCAAATTCCTTGCAGATGTCCCTCACAACAAGAAAATGGCCTAGATGAAATGGTTGAAATCTTCCAACAAACAAAGCACGCATGAGTGCGGCCGCCGGGATTCGAACCCGGGTCTCTGGCTCGGAAGGCCAGCGTCCTACCACTAGACTACGGCCGCGCATTAAAGTTAAATAGGATTCGAGTTATTATATTTTTTATGAAAAGAGCAATAGCTTTCATGGCTTTATTATTTTTATTTGTAGGTTGCATAGGTGGTTCAAGAACCATTAAGGAGCCAAAACCTGCTGTAAGCGAATGCAAAGTTGCAATTATTCTGGCTAACGGGTTTAAGGATGTTGAATATTCAAAGACAAGAGAAGTTCTGGAAAAAGCTGGTGTAGATGTTGTTACTTTTGGGTTAAGCAGGGAAGTGGTTGGTATGGATGGTCTAAAAGTTAAGGTGGATTATCCGATCAGCAACCTGAATGTTAGTGGATTTGATGCAATAGTTCTGCCTGGTGGGGATCCAGGATATAAAAACTTAAAAAACGATGAAAGAGTTATAAATGCTATCAAGGAAGCTTACGATCAAGACAAAGTTGTTGCGGCAATCTGCGCTTCACCAACGGTTCTAGCTGAGGCGGGTATATTAAAAAATAAAAAAGCAACGGTTTGGAGTTCCCTAACCAATAAAGACCTAATAAAGGAAATTGAGGACGCTGGCGCTATATACGTTGATGAGGAGGTTGTTAGAGATGGTAAAATAATTACAGCTAATGGGCCTCAGGCCGCTGAGAAATTTGCAAACGAAATTTTAAATGCTTTGGGTAAGTGCTAGCAAAATTCTGTAATTGTATGGGCCCGGCCGGATTCGAACCGGCGACCTTCCGGTTATCAGCCGGACGCTCCACCACTGAGCTACGGGCCCATGGAATCTATGATATTTACTGATGTTGCAACATATTTTAAACTTTTTTCATATTTAATTGTAAATGTTGTTCGGAACCTCTGGTATTAGAGGTGTTGCAAACAAAAAATTAACTCCAGAGTTTTCAATAAAGTTGGGTTTAGCATTAGGAACTGCTCTTAACGGTGGAAGAGTAATCGTAGGCAATGATGTTAGATTATCAAGCGATATGCTAAAATATTCCTTTATTTCAGGGTTACTAGCGACTGGCAATGAAGTTTTTGATGCTGGCTTAGCACCAACTCCAGCAATAGCGTTAGCATCTAAATATTACGATACCGGGGTTATCATTACTGCAAGCCATAATCCACCAGAGTACAATGGATTTAAGTTCTGGAAAAATGGCATAGGGTATTCGGAGCACGCTGAGAGGAAGATAGAATCACTATTCTTTAAGAAAAGATTTGAATTGGTTAACTGGAACAAATTAAAGAAAGTCAGGAAAATCAATATATTGGGGGAGTACGTCGACACAATTGTAGGTGCCTGTAAAATTAGAAGGAGGTTTGATATTGTTGTTGACTGCGCAAATTCTGTAGCTTCACTGGTTGTACCCCATATCTTTATAAAACACAATGTTATCAGCATAAACTCGTGTCTTGATGGTAGATTTCCAGGAAGGCTCCCAGAGCCTGCAAGCGAGAATTTGTTTTGCTTGAAAGGGGTTGTTATGGATAGCGGTGCTGATCTGGGTATAGCGTATGATGGTGATGCGGATAGGTTTGTGGTAATGAATAATAAAGGAGAGCTCATTGGCGGGGATATTTTAGTGGCTATATTTTCCAGATATTATCTTGAGAATGGAAGGGGAAGAAAAGTAATTGTAACAACCATCGATGCTTCTTATTGCATAGATGATGTTGCTAGGGAGTATGATGCAGAAGTTGTAAGAACGAAGGTTGGAGATGTTGCGGTTGCTCGCGAAATCGTGAAAAGGGATGCTGTCTTTGGAGGGGAGCCATCAGGGTCCTTCATATTTCCAGACGTTCATCTAGCACCAGATGGCCCATTAGCCTCACTAAAATTTTTGGAAATTCTTTGTTCATGGGATTTGGATGAGCTGGTGAAGGAGATACCAAGATATTTCTTAATAAGAGATAGTATAAAGTGTGGGGAGGAGGTGAAAGAAAAAATAATGAATTATGTTAGGGAAAACATCGGAAGTGTCTTTGATGGGGATGTTATTAATGTTGATGGCGTAAGAGTAAATTGCAAAGGATTTTGGGTGTTAATAAGACCTTCAGGCACCGAACCAAAAATAAGGGTTACCGTTGAGGCTAAAAGTGAAGAAAGAGCTAGGAAAATACTTAAAAGAGCAAAGAAACTGGTGGGTGAAGTAGATTAGGGTGGGAGTAGCATTATTTGGAAGAATTAGAGAAGTACTTGGAAGGAGGGAGGTGGAGGTAGAGGTTGATTTGGAGAAAGCACGTGTAAGAAATATACTTTGTAAGATTGTGGAAATTAACAGAAAAGCTGAAAGCATCATCTTTACGAAGTCCATGAGGCTGAGGGATGACATAAAAATTTTAGTAAATGGAAGACCTATAGAACTTCTTAGCAGTCTAGACACGTCTCTTGAGGAAGGAGCTGAACTATGCATATTCACCGCAGTTGGAGGAGGATAAGCAAAGGATTGCATATAAGGGTACCGTATTGCACTATTCTACTTATTCTTGCAAATCTTACGATTTATTACTTTATTGCAGGATCCTTCGCTGTATCTCCATCTCAATTTGCATATGAGAAGCTTGGGCTTGAGCTAATACCTTCGAAAATCTACTCCTTGATTACCTATGCATTCATTCATCTTTGGCCATCGCATCTCTTTATCAACATGACTTACCTCTTCATTTTCGGATTTATTGCAGAAAATAAAATAGGTTCGAAGAGATTTCTTATGCTATACCTTCTGATAATATTACTTTTGGGAACATTCTATGGTGTTTATCAGAGAATCGAGGAAAGAATTACGCAGGTTAGATATATTCTTGTTGGTTCGTCAGGCGGTATTTGGGGTGTTATTGGGGCAAGTATAGTAGCTAATCCAGAGGTAGCATTAATTACCTATTTTTCATGCGTATGCATAGCTCCAGCGGTGCATAATTTTGCACACAAAATCATGGAATATAAGGAGAAGAGAATTGTAGCAGAAAAAAAGGAGATTGTTGAAGAGGAGAAGGAACTGGAGGAATTGGTGAAAACAGGAAATATAAGTCAGGAGAAATATTTGGAGAAAAAGAAGGAAATAGAAAAGGAAAAGATGAAGGTTTTAGAGGAAGAAAAAAAGATAATTATAACTCACAGATTAGAGAGAAGTGTCAAATCTGCTGAGGAGGTTCATATGCTAGGCGCACCTTTAGGAGCAATACTGGCATTTGCTCTTTGTCCTAGGATTATAAAGGAGTGGGATGAAAGAGCTAACAAACTTATTAGATTTGTTAGAAATTATATAGGGAAGAAAAATCAGAAAATAAGATGTTTGAAAAGATAAGAGCAAGTGTGAAGAGGCTTCTAAGTTTACCATTGGTTGATGAGAAAGCTATGGAGGATGCTATAAGAGATATTCAAAGAGCATTAATACTTGCAGATGTTGATATACATCTCGTTGCCGAACTTTCTGAGAAAATAAGAAAAAAAGCTAGGGAGGCCAAGGAGAAAGACTATCTTTCAGCCAAGGAGGTTGTGCTTAAGGTTGTTTATGATGAACTTCTAAGAATTTTAGGTGGAAAGGATAAACCTAGAATTTTAACCAAGGGAAAAGTGTTGGTGATGGGTCTCTATGGGCAGGGAAAAACAACTACGGTTGCTAAGCTGGCAAGGTATTATCAAAAGAGGGGTTTAAAAGTAGGTATTGTGTGCTGTGATGTGCATAGAGCGGCAGCCTACGAGCAAATTAACCAGCTTGTCAGAAAATATAATATTGAGACCTTCTTTGACACCAATATTGAGAAATGCTTGAAAGAGGGGTTAACAAGATTCAAAGATAAGGACATCGTAATAATAGACTCTGCTGGAAGAGACTCATTTAAAGAGGATTTGATTGGGGAACTGAGGAAAATAAATGAAATTGCGGAGCCAGATGAGAAAATTTTAGTGATATCAGCTGATATAGGTCAGAGTGCTAGAAAGCACATAGAATCTTTTAACAGGGTTGTGGGGATTAATGGTATAATAATTACTAAAATGGATAGCTCAGCAAAAGGTGGTGGGGCTTTAGCTGCAGCATATTTATGTAACGCAAAAGTTAAGTTCATCGGCACGGGAGAGAAAATTGACGATATCGAGGAGTTTGATGCTGAGCGTTATCTAAGAGCTATGCTGGGTTTCGCAGATATTGAGGGGCTACTCAGGAAAGTTAAAGAACTTGAGAAGGATATTTCCGAAGAAGAAATTTGG
>CAZWFW010000043.1:0-9534 GCA_964633445.1 Candidatus Undinarchaeota archaeon
TCCTCTGGCAGAAAATCTCTTGTACCCGGAGGAGGCTGAACTATCATAAACTAAAAACTATTTTTCAAAGTTATAAAATATTTGACTTAGTGAATTATTGCGATTTCATTCTTTGCTCAAGAGGCTTAATGCTGAAGATTATCCTAGACAGAAAAAAAACAGTATTTGTTACTAAAGCATTATCGTATATATTGTAGTCTTATCTAACCCTTTCTCTACCGATCAAAGCTATTTGGGCAAGTAAAGCATCCAATTGTATTCTTGGATCTGCACCTTCTATAAGCCTGAAATCATACTCCCCAATTTTATCAATAAGCTCGACTTTTACCTCCTCAGGCACGCTCAAACGCAAAACAACTTTATGCATCTCTCTGATAACATCCTCACCAGAAAGTCCTTGCTTAACAATCAAGTTGTTGAGCTTATCCTTAGCTTGCATAAAGCTGCCTTTTAATGCCAAATCAATTATTTCCTGAACATCTTCTGGTCTAGCTCTTGCAGTAACATCATAAACAACGTTTGCATCAATTTTTTTACTTACGGAAGCAGCAGCTTGCAAAATATTAATTGCAGTTCTTAGATCACCCTCTGCAATATAGCAAATTGCTTTGTAGGCATCCTCGCTCACATCTAACCCTTCATTACCTGCTATGTACTTAAGCCTTTTAATGATATCATCATCAGTCAAAGGCTTAAACCTAAATACTGCGCATCTGCTTTGAATTGGCTCAATTATTCTTGAGCTATAGTTGCATGATAAAATAAATCTACATGTTGCGGTGTAGTCCTCCATTGTCCTTCTTAAAGCATTTTGAGCATCCTGAGTTAGTGCATCGCTTTCATCGAGAAAAATAAGCTTGTAGGGAACATCACCCAAAGGCTTCGTTCTTGCAAAATCTTTAACCTTATGCCTAATCACATCTATACCTCTTTCATCCGAATTGTGAAGGAGAATTGGGATTTCCCCAGCAAAAAACATTTCATTTTGCGGAACAGAAATATCGTAAACGTAATCATCGTAATCCACAACCTCCACGGATTTGATTTTAACTATGTGAAGATCTGAATCAACAAGCTTTTTTAAGTTTTCATAAACTGCTCTTTCCTCGCTGTCTAATCTGGAGGTATCTATATTACTAATTACTTTTTTTAGGAGGTGTTTGGAAATTCTCTCACTTTTCCTGCCATATAATTGATGACACAAAATATATTTCCAGTTTACATTTATTTTATCTGATACTCTCGAGAAGAACTTCAAAAATATATTTGCTGGAAGTAGCTCAGATTCTGCAGCTTTCTTTCCTTCCCTAGAACTATCAACGTTATGTAGACTTTTCAGAGAAGTGAATGGGAAGTCTATAAGTTTGGAGTGCAAGTCAATGCAGAAAGTATTGCTAACAAGAGTTATATCGTTTGGGTAAAAAGATGTAGAGGTTACTTGTTCAGATGCGTTCCCAAGTGTAAATGATACCTCTTCAATTGGTGGTACTTCTGGTGCTACAAAGTGGGATGCGTCAGTTTTTGAAGGCTTCCTTCCAGTTTCAAATTTTGTTACAAATGATATTAGATGATCCCCCTCTCTAAGCTCTGACGCATGTTTCTCAACTAATTTACCATTCTCATTAAGTGTTATTATGGAGTGATTTCCCGTTAATTCTATGTATCCGCCACCCTCAACCCTAACTCTCACAACTTTTTTAGCTTTATGCCTTATAAAATAGCTTGCTTTCCTCCATTCTACTTTATACGTATCCTTATTAACCGTTAACACTTCAAGATCATCAACTTTCACATATTCGCTATCTCCAAGCTTTTTATTCCCAAAATATAATTTATCAAGGTCTTTAAATAGAACTCTTCTGATCCTGTTTTTAATTTTCACTAATATAGGCGTGTTTTTCGAAACAGATGCATTTAGTTCGAGAACGTTCTGCCTCCAATTCTTACCGTATAATTTTCTAGCTATAACAAGAGCTGTAGTTGTTTTACCTGTTCCAGCAGGACCCGCAAATAACAGGTGAGGTAAAGCCTTTTTCTCAACAAAAGCCTTTATCCTTTTAATTACATGATCCTGACCAACAATATCTTCAAAAGTTTTAGGTCTATATTTTTCTGTCCAAACTTCAAAGCTCATATTATTATGTAACTTCTCAGCAAGCTATATAAATTATTTAGCTAAACTTAACTTTTCAATATGGATGCTTTTGCTTATTTTAAGAGTATTTCTGAATACAGAAGCATGAGACTTGGATTGGAAAGGATCGAAAAATTGCTTGAGCTCTTGGGAAATCCGCAAGATAGCTATAGGACAATTTTGGTTGGGGGTACGGCTGGCAAGGGTTCTGTAACTACCATGCTTTCTCAAATTTTACTTGAGGCCAGCTACAATGTTGGTAGGTTTACAAGCCCTCATTTAACCGATATAACCGAAAGAATTTGGGTTAATGGGAAAAATATTACAAGGCAGGATTTTCAGAGGATTTTTGAAAACATTTATCCCAACATAGAGAAAGTTAAAAAGAAGCTTGGTGAAAGACCAACATACTTCGAAACCTTAACCGCCATTGCCTTAAAGTATTTCGAAGAAAAAAACGTAGATTTCGCTGTACTTGAAGTTGGATTGGGAGGTAGACTTGATGCTACAAACATTTGCAATGCGAAAATTTCAATAGTAACAAATGTTGGATTGGAGCATACAGAAATCCTAGGAAACAGTTTAGAGAGTATTGCTAGGGAGAAGGCGGGCATAATAAAGAAGAATGGTACTTTCATAACGGGGGAAAGAAAAAGTAAGATTATAGATATATTTAAGGAGATTTGCAAGGAAAAAAATTCAAAGTTCATTTTATCAAGTTCTGTAGAAATTTTGGAAATAGAAAGGGATTTCCACAAAAGAATACAAAAATTCAAGGTTTTAACAGAAAAGGATCATTATAAGGTTACATTAAACCTTTTAGGTGATTTTCAGATAGAAAACGCTTGCTTAGCAGTATTGGCGGCTGAAGAACTGAATATAGACAGAAAGTCTATTGAGGAAGGTCTGAAAAATGTTGAATGGTCTGGTAGGTTTCAAATAATAAATGAGAATCCTCTAATAATATTAGACTGCGCAAAAGATTGCTTAGCAGCTAAAAAACTTGTTGAATCCCTGAACGCATTAAAATTTAACAAGTGCATCATAATTTTCTCATGTTCCTTTAAAAGTACAGTAAAGAGTATCCTCGAAACTCTGAGAAAGTTAAATGGCTACTTTGTATTTACGGAACACAGCTTAAAGGAAAGAGTTTGCAAACTTGATATTTTAAAGAGAATTGCAAATAATTTAGGTTTAAGATATACCATAGCAAAAAATCCTGAGGAAGCTCTAACAAAAGCTTTAGCTTTAGCCAAAAGAAATGATCTCATTTTGGTTACGGGATCCTGCTATCTTATCTCAGATTTTTTATTGATGTTGAAAAAGCAATGTCTTCAAGAGATTAGGCCCAATCTCAAAGCAATTACCATTTCTTTTTAAAATCAGAGATGATAGTGGATAGTTCAATTTTATTTAAATTTTAAGTATCTTTTTCACCCTATCAACAGCGAAGGTCTGATAAAAATATTAATTGCCAAAGACATCCCAAAATACAAAGCAATCGGTATTGCGTACAACAAAAAATAAAAATACTTTCTTTCAGAAAGCCTCGTGTATTTGCATAAAAAACAAGAATTGAAAAATATTAAAAATAGAATGGGCTAAATCGGTATTCGGAAGATTTTGAGGAAACATAAACATGTTTTTGAAAAAGGTGGGCGTAACTATTTTTGCGGTAACAGAATTTAGTAAAGCTTCCATTATTTTTAAAAATCCGAAGTAAGGGAGGGCAATAGACGACAGAATTATAGGAAAGATGAGAAAATCCTCATTTTTGACATTGCTTCTTTCTAAGAGAAGTTTAAATAAAAAAGCTAATACTAAGGAAATGATTGATAACAAGACATAGAAAAGCCAAATTCCCCCCAGCAAAATTACTAAGGGGGTGATGTACATCCCTAACGGTATCAAAACAAACAAACTTATCCCTACGGACAGCAAATAAATCAGAGTTCGCGAGTATTTTTTATTGTTTCCCATAATATTGTGTGTAGCTTTATTTGTTTTAAAATTTAAAACACCGCCATCTAAGCCGTAGAAAAACATTGTATCTTTCCCTATTTCTAGCGAAAAAATAAATAGGTTAGGGAGAGATTGCCTCTTGTCACTAGGCCACTCAAAAAATGCTAGAAAAATAACAAGATTGTTTGGGTAAGAATAAGCTTTGTCTATCCGCAATTTGTTACATTAACAATAAGTTAACGGAACCTAAAAAACAAAGACTTAAATATTTTTTAGAATGCATATAACTAAGAGTGCTTCAAAAATACAGGAAAAGATGAAGCTAAGGAGCATACTGGCAATAGCAATTGTGCTTTGTTTCTTGTTTTTTAAAGCATTTTCTAAGGAAATAACCATAGATACCAAGGAAAACTTTACAGCTTATCCTGGGGAAACTATAGTAATACCAGTTACCTTAAAGAACAACAAAAACTATATTAAGCAAATATTAATAAGTGTCTGCAGCAAGCACATCTCGTGGGCAACCATATCAAGCTACTTCTTTACACTAGAACCCTACAGCGAAAGAACTGCTTTCATCTACATCGAAATTCCTAAAGATGCTGAGGCAGGAGAGTACGCTTTTGCTATTATTGCATTTCAGAAGGATACTCAAATAGAAAGGGTACAGAAAATTTTTAAAGTGATTATCCCAAAAAATGAAACTCCTACCATGTTAAATGTCTCTTATCCTAAAGTTGAGCCCAAAGTTGAAATACTTTCATTTGAACTTGAGAAAAGAGATGTTTTACCAGGAGAAGCTGTTTTCTTGTCCTTATCTCTAAAAAATGTAGGAAATGCTTCAACCTCAGTAAAAATAGTTGCGAAAACAGAATATTTATGCTATGGAGAAAAGATTTCGAAATTAAAAAACTACACCATTACATTAGCGGAGGGTGGCTACAGATCTTTGCGATTAGCGTTACCCGTAGAAAATTGTTGTGATGCTGGCAATTACTCAGGTGAAGTAGAAGTTTTTTACAAGCTAAATAATAGATGGGAAGCTCTTAAGAAAATTGATTTTGAATATAGCGTTAAGGTTGTGGGACATGCTACGTCACTTGTTTCGGTGAAGAAAAAGTTTCCAATATCTGAGGAAGTCGTAACGATTATTAATCAGAAAAATAAAAACACCACCTTCACTTATAGGAAGGATCTTGGAAAATCTTATTATCTGCATAGATTTGACCCAAAACCTTCCAAGATTGTAAAAGAAAACGGGAAATACATATGTATTTGGATATTTAATTTGAGTAGAGGAGAGTCCTCCAAGATAATTATAAAATCATATATGCCCCTAGTTTTAACTTTACTGGCAGCATTTTCCGTAGTAGCTTCTATGCTTCTACTTTACTTAAAGAAATGCAAAATTGTAGAAGTTAGTAAAGATGCTAAGTTCGTGGGAAGGGAAAAGGATGCTAGAATCGTAAAAATATGGGTTTGTATTAAGAATTGTGGAAAGGAAACCGTGAGAAAAGTTAGATTAATTGAAAAACTTCCAAAGCAGGTGGAGCTGGTAAGAGAGTTTGAACTTTTATATCCAGATATTTCAAGAGAGAACGATAGCACAATACTCACATGGAAGGTTGGAAACTTAAGGAAGGGGGAGGAAAGAATTTTAAGTTATATTATAAAAATCAAGCAAAGTGTTTCTTTACCATCCGCAAAAGTGAAATTCAGGTTCAAAGCTGAGGATAAGGAAGAATTATCGAATAAGCTGAGAATAGTTTTGAGAGGCTAGCATAGTAGAAGTTTGTCTTCCCTCTTTAAGCTTAGCAGAAGTGTTGAAGCTCCCCCCAATTTTTTTAATAATTCATAGTATACAGCCTCAATGTCATCCTTGCTAAGCCTAACTCTAGCATCCGCTTCCAAAAGAACAGCGGGATAACCAAAAGTTTTATTGAAGCTTGAGAGAAAATATATTACTGAAGCGACCGTACACGCTAGCTGGCTATCACCATCCACAGCTAGAAAATCCACCCTCAGAGGTTTGTCATACTCTGAAACTTTCAAATAAAAAGAGAGAATGTTTTGAGAGGGATTAAGCTTAAAGGTAGTTGTTCTCTCACCTTCCCTAAGCAGGTTATATAGCAAGCTAACATCTCTTATATTCAGTTTCTCTCCAGTAACTTTTGCTATATCTTGCACAAATTTTGCACATCTGGAATCCTTAACCACACCAACCAAATAAATACCTCTATTTTTGCATATTTCGCAAATTTTAATAAAAAGATTGTATATTTCAGAATATTTTGGAAAACTCTCCAATAGATTCTCCTTCAAATAAAGGGATCCGTCTAAAATCAAGAAATCTGGTTTTTCATTCTTGAGTACATTATAGGCAACTTTTAACTCTGTAAGTTGTCTATGATAGGATAGAGAAAGCGAGAGCTTATCCTCCAATATAGGTTGCGTATAGGTAACTAGTTTTTTAAAGGGAGGGCTTGGATAAAATTTAGTTTTAACTAGCTTACCACTGCAATATTCGAATATTGCTGCCATAGCAGAAATTAACGCTAAATCCAATCCATAGCAACGTTTGCTAACTATGCTGCCATCAACTCCTATAACTTTAAGTTTCTCTAGGGAGAACGGTTTAACATTCAAAATAAACTCCTTCTGCTTTCTTAGCACACTACTTATCTCTCTTATCTTTTCTTCTATTCTTCTTATTTTCTCTACAGCCGTTATAATATCTTCATTATTTGCCAGCATAATCTTCAATCTTCCTTTTTAATATTTCAGCAACCTTAGCGGCATCTACTCTACCCCTGTATTCCTTCATTATCTCCCCCATGATTGGTTTAAATGCTCTTTCCTTAAGCTTTCTTATGAGATTCTCATTATTTCTAACAACATTGTCAACAATTCTCTCTATTTCCTCTAAGCTAAACATTTTCTCAGCATTTCTAACTATTTTTTCGAAATCCTGAGGTTTTTTAGCAATTTCCTTTAGAATCTCAACGACATTTTGCCTACCAAGCTTACCCCTTTTATAAAGCTCAAATACTTTAACAAAGTGCACAGTTGATAAGCAACTAACATCAATACCTTCCCTTTTCATCTCCCTTACTTTGGATGTAAGCGCTATGGCTGCAAACCTTGGTTCAACTCCTAGTTTAACAATATTGTTAAACACATCCTCATACCCCAATCTAAACAAGTCATAGACAATATTCTCCTCCACACCATATTCTTTACTTATCTTCCTTACTCTATCTTCAAGTGGTTCTGGTAAGCTTTTTTTAATTTCCTCCAAAAAATCTCTAGTTATAACTATTGGAGGCAAATCTGTTTCTGGGTACATTCTCCCCGCTCCCGGCAATGGTCTTGTGTAGCTTGTTGTACAATCTGGATTTGCCACTCTTGTCTCTTCCGGAACACCGTCTAATGCTTGCTTCGCCCTCTCAAATACAGCACCAAGAGCCTTCTCTGCTGTATTTTTATCTGATAGTGTGATAACAATAGCATCGTTACCCCCAGCATTAAAAATTTCCTCCAACCTCCTAAATTCTTTATCTAGGTGATACTTATTTGCTTCATCGCTATGTATAATTCCTCCAACACCGTAAGCTCTAGCGTAATCTGCAAACTCCTTACCAAGAGTTTTTCCTTTGCAAATTTCCATTTTCAGTAAATCCTTAAATCCAGGAAGTTTAATAGCGAAAACTTTTAAATTTTTCTTATTTATTAATTCCGCAATAAATTTACACCCTGTTTCCCTAAATATTTCCGTAACATCCTTTATTTCAAAATTTTCAAAATCCTTTTTACAAATTCTCTTTTTGAGCTTATCTCTAAGATTTATTAAAGATATTTGCCTCTGTACTTCCCTCCCTATTATTTCAGCAATATCCTTAAGCTCTTGCACACCCTTAATTTCAATTCTAGCACCTCCTTCTACGGAAACATTCAAATCCTGCCTTATACTTCCAATTCCTCGCATAACTTTCAAGCTTCTTAGAAGCATCCCTATTTTGTAAGCAATCTCTTGCACTTCTTCTGGAGTATAACCTTCAAGAACATCCGTCGCAACCTCTATTAAAGGTATCCCTAATCTATCAATTCTATAAATTACCTCCTTGCCTTTCTTTTTAACAATACCTGCAGACTCTTCTTCAAGGCAAATTGTTTTAATTCCTATTCTCCTACCATTAAATTCTATGTATCCATTTAACCCAACAATTAATGTTCTCTGGAATCCAGACGTGTTCGAGCCGTCAATTACTGTTTTTCGCATAATATGCAGCTCATTAGGAATATCGGCATGCATAAGCAATGCCGCTTGTAAAGCTACTCTCAATGCTTCCTTATTTATTTCGTGAATAGGCTCCTCATCAAGTTCCACAAGGCAACTACTCCCCTTAAAAATTTTGTAGACAAACCTCCTACCCCTCAGATACTCAAAAAGTGCTGCGGGATCTATCTCTCCCATCTCACTCGCCGCTAGTCTTTGCATTCTGGAAACTTCGTCGCCCAAAGCCTCATCTTCAAGTGAGGACTTGCATTTGCAAAAGAGCTTGTGTGTGTCAATTCTCTGATGAATCTCCAACCCAACCCTCAAGCCTAATTTCTCATAGTTCATCTAGATAATTAGATAATAGTCCCTTTTACAGGTTTTAAGAATCGAGAATGAGACACACCCTCCTGTATGTATGTAAGCTCCACATACAAAACATATTTTTTTCCTTTAGGAAGATTCGTATGACAATCACCAGTAAGTAAAATCTCTTGCCCTGTTTCTACCTCAAGAGGATTGTCCAGGCTTATCGGATTTCCATTATAATATAGGTCGGAGAGATACTCCTCATTTACATATGCTGTTGCTTTTATTATTTTCGCTTTAAAGGGTTGCTTGGCAACTATAAATATTCTTATTATGCCATTAGAGTATACTTGATGGTCATGAATAGCTATTTCATCTAAAATAGCTTCAGCCTTCACCTTACCACGTTTAATATGCTCAGCAATCTGAATAACACTAATTACTACTCCAGCAACAGCTAAAGCTGTCAATATTGCAAACCAGTATGTAGTTACAGTATCAATTATACTACCTTTCCTCATTATAATTTGTTTGTAAGAAGTTTCCTTAAAAATTTTTAGAAAAGAGGATACCGCTTAATTTTTCGGATGGTATTTTTAATGAGTGAATACCCTCGCTATCGCAAAGGGCTTCCTGATTCATAGAGAGAACTTACCATCGGCTCTTTCAGCCTTACTGTGCAGAGGTTCTCTCCAACAGGTTATCAAGCTTTTCACCCCTCATCAATATTTTTGGCTCTCATCCCTATCTTCGGAAGGACTTCCGCCGAGAGAGTTAAAATATATCTAGATAGTTATTTACGATTTAGCTAGTAGAATGATAAATGATATAAATATAATGATGTTATGATGTA
>CAZWFW010000044.1:0-8870 GCA_964633445.1 Candidatus Undinarchaeota archaeon
TTGGAAAGTTGTTCAGAATGAAAGTTATAGAAGTTAAGGGAAATAAGAAAGGTGCGTTAAGCGAAGCAATTGAGGAAGCTGTAATCCTTTGGCTTGAAAAACATGGCGTTAAAATTAATTAATGTCTTATGAAAATTGTTACTGCTCCGCAAGGCTAGGATAAAGTTATCTCCCTAATTTTTAACTCATTACCCCGCAAAATCTCAGCTTTTTCGTAGCATTTGGGGCATATTGGCAGGGCTATGTGGCTATCCTTCAGAGATTTTCCTTCGTATCCACATTCGCTGCATTTTACAATACCCTCAACCAATTCTACTTCAAATTTCGCATTTTTCAGATTTGAAATGCTCCTTTTTAGAGCGTTCAACACAAATAGAAGCTGTTCAATATTCAAGACAACAAATTCCCCCACCTCTAACTTAACAAGCTTTACCTTTCTATTTTTGGAATACTTAACAATAGCGTTTAGAATATACGTAGCTATGCTTGCCTCATGCATTTAGAGCGGCGGGTAAATAGTTACTTGAGCATGAGCCTCAGTAACATAAGTATATTTCACATCAACACGTAAGAATATTGTGTTTTCATCACCATCTATTTTCTTTTTATCTAAATTCTTTATTGTAAATGTGTAAATTCGCTTATCACCCCCGATGAGTTTTAACTCATTTGGACTTATGCTGCAATCGCTTCCGCAAGTGCCACTTGGAATAGTACAATTACAAGACTCTCCTGCAACTTCGTAGCCTACCACAAGCTTTGTTAACTTATCATCTTTAACGTATCCATTGCCAACATTCTCAACAACTATTACATACTTTGCATCCTCACCCCTCACAACAATAGGAACTGGACCTTCAAAGTCAACTTTGATTGGGGCATTTGAGCAATATTTGCTGATATATAAGGTTCCACCTCTTTTATTAAGCTCCCTCCACCTCTCAGTCGTAACCGCAGGTATGGAAGCATAAGCATATGTGTTATAATCATACTCAACCTTAGCCTTTAAAACATGTGTGTAGGGTTGCTCAACATCTGGTGCTTTAAGACTCCATTGATCCATAGCCTCCCCAGGAGGTAGATTATATTCAGGTCTTGGAGGGTCTAATGAGCCTAAGCGTATAGGATTGCTACTAGTTACTTTGAAAGGTCCTAAATTGAAAATTGTAGCATTAACACTTTCAGCTTTAGCATCCCCCACATTCTTAACATGAATCTCCATTGTGAATGTTTCTCCAGAAGTAATTTTCGTTATAAAAGTGCTAAATTTCGTGATCACAACACCTTGCCCACCAGAAATTGGTGTTTCTCCTCCACCAGAAGGAGTGATACAACCACTCAGCAATATCAATACTAATACTAGAGGTGCGGTTTTCAGTATCGTTAGTTTATTCATACTGTCCCCATTTAAATAATACATACCATTCAGTGATAAATATTATTCTCGCAAACTAAAGCGACATGCCTGCAACATTAATTTCTGCTGAATCCTCTAGCACATATCTATAATTTATGCTGACTTCGACTTTTAGCGTATCCTCCATAATACCAGAGCTTATGTTAAGAGTGCAAGCTACTGGGCTTATTATTGGAACGTCCTTAGCCGTAAATTTTCTTCCATTATTAGATGGGTTCTTCGCATAACTTGTGCAATTCTTAATGTTAACACCAGACCCTTCAACTTCTATGGCAATATTACTTATACACCCACCTGGGTAATCACAATCCTCTTTTGGCATAAGAAATCCCTTTCCAACATTGGTAAATGTCACAACGAGTGGAATTTCACTACCTGCAAGGGTCATTGATGGCATGCTAATATCTATTTCAATGGGCGCTTGGGATAGTCTGCTATGTAAAGCAGGCATCTTCTCCTTGTGAACTTGGTAAAATTCTAATCTCTGCTTACTTAGAGCCAAAAATTCCTGATACGCATAGGTATAGTAGTCATAGCTTACCCTCACCTTAACCTCCTGGGGGAATACACCACTAACCCCAATCTTCTTTGCCTTTAGGTCCCAGGTAATTGTAGCTTCCTCACCGGGGATTTGATATGCAGGGTTGGGCCTATCTAATAAAGGAATCGTACAACTGGCTGAATTCACATTACAACTCCCTTTCGTGCTATTTAGGCTTTGCAAATCAAAAGCTCCAAGGGAATAAAGTGTGACCTCTATATTAGAGGCATTTGCTTCACCAACGTTTTGTATTCTTAAAATGAGGGTAACTGAGGACCCCTCAGGAAGCAAGTTGTCTTTAAGCTTGGGAAAAGAAAATTCAAGTATCTTTATTCCTTCATTGCTAAAGCTTACTAATTTTCGAATGTCGTCTTTGTTTGTTTGAATGCACCCGCAAAAAATTAATGCTAATAGCAAAGCTAGTATAATTTTTCTAATCATCATTCCAACTTAACCGTTTTCTCAGCTGCAAATTCATATGTATAGTTAAACTCCACCCTTATATAGTATTCTTTGAGAACATCCGAAGCTGTTACTTCTGGTAAGTCAAATATGCAACATAACTCTACCGATTTATCAGGATCTATTTTTGATATAATTTTAGTTTTCTCGGATTTGAGTAGTGCAGTTTCATTGCATAAATATAGCTCACAGCTACCTAGCTGTCCTAAGTCTGGAGTTATGGGAAGGGGTATATTCCTTACATTACCTTTAAATTTATTCATAATTTGCACCATTAAGGTGGCTTTATTATCCATCAGCCCGTAAACCAATGGCCAAGGACTATACCCAAAGTTTATGGCTACTGGTCCTGGCGCTACATATGTTGTGTAAGGCCCTGGTATTTTTTCGTTTTCTGCAAGTCTTTTATAATACTCCTCCTTGCTAAAAACTGGAACTTTTGTCTCGGCATAAGCTTTTGCTTTGAACGATGCTAAAACAACGAATTTTATCGATCTTTGCAAAACTTTTGCTTCACAAGAGCAGGGACACAAGGGATTCTTGGTGCACCCTGTACCTGAGCAGTTATAGTCTTGCACACAACAGGCAGGGCATGAACTCTCACATTTAGCGATTTTTGGAGGAATGTCTGTAGTGTTGTAGCATCTCCACATTTTGTGAATCTCGAATCCTGGTGCCATTTTCGATATTAAAATGGGGTTTCTTATATCTGCGTTGGTATCAACATATTTGCATGAAAAAGAAACTGGGCATGAAGAGGGATTTTCCTCATCGCCTGCTAGCAACTCATAGCTTATGTTTAGGTAAACATTTTCTAGAGTAGACGAGCCATCATTTCTGAGGCGCATTTTCATTGATAAATCTATAAGACCATATTTTGGCTTTGCGACTGTATCAAATTCTGAAATAGTTAAAGCATATTCGGGTTTTCTAATAATACCCCCTTGCTGAGGTTGCCAAGGATTCGTAATAACATACTCCCATTTTCCAGTAAGAATATAATATGCAGTAGAATTTTTGAAATTCGACCAAGTTTCGCTAATACTTAGCTTAAGTGCCGTGAAGTTGAAGGGTAAAGACTCCACAAAACCTTTGATCATAGCATCTATTGTTGAGCCAGCGACAATCATGAAACCTAATCCAAGCAATACTACACCGAGCGGTCCCAGAATCAATATGAACGGTAGGAAAATTACGCCCAAAACAATAAGAACTATCCCAACTATGACGAAAATCCATCCAAGAATCGGTGTAAACCAGCCTAGATAATTACTAAGCCAGTGGCTTATATACCACGATACGAAGAGGCCAAAGGGTACGAAAAGGATAAGTAGCAGTAGTACAGCACCACCTAAGCCACTGCCACCCCCACTTCTGGAAACCTTTGCTGCCTCAGCCAATTCCCTTGCTATGGCCTGACTTTGTTGTGCTTCAAGTTTGGCAGCTCTTTTTTCCATTTCTTTTTCCATCCTCTCAACGGTGTGCATAGCCTCTTTGGCCACCTCCCTAGTTGAGATACCCTCAACTATTCCTTTAATCTTTGGGATCTCGCTATATTCTCCAGTGATTCTGGAAACTATACTCCCCTGAAGTTTGCCTATTCTTGGAAAAGTTCTAGCAACAGCGGCTGTTGCTGTCCCTTCAGAGAGGAAAAATGCGCCAATGCTTTCTCCACAAAAGAGGGGTATCGCAAATATTGCTAGTGCTGTTAGAAATAAGCCTATAATAATCCACATCAGCGTGAATCCGGGATGCAACACTACATAAATAGCCATTGTCAAAACATGGGCAATAACCAAGCCCAATCTATCATAATCCTTGTACCAGGCAAAGGTGCTGATGGCTATGGGAATGAGAAGAACAAGTCCCCTCGGAATGCCTTCAAATGGTATAAATGCTATAAGGGTTAGGTAGTACAGAGGTAAACCTATGATTGGTATGAGAAGACCTAAAACCAAAAGTATCAGCAGGATTACTGGTCCTAAAATCGCAAACAGCATAACTATTAATTTCTATTATCTTGAATATATTAGTTAATTTTTAACATGATTTGCGAGCTGTGCGGTGGCGAGGGAAAATATAAATGCAAGGTATGTGGTAGAATTGTGTGTGAACAATGTATAGATCCAAGCAGTAATCTTTGTGAGGCATGCAAATTACTTCTTTGCCAGCACTGTCACAAAAATTTGGCTGAAACTGTTTGCAAGGCATGCAAAAAATTAATTTGTGAAGAATGTGGAGTTGAGATTCAAGAGGGAGTTTATGTTTGCGGGAATGCTAAACATTCACATCGGCATAGATAGCACAGATTCGTTGATGGGGGGTTGTACAACATACGTTGCAGGCATAATAATTGAGAAATTACAGAATTACAGATTTCTCGATTACCCTAACCTTATAAGACTTAATCCAAACATCCCCATTAAAACAAGAGGAAACGCTGCTATTTGTCTAAGAATAAAGGCTGAAAAAAAGGATGTTGATGAAATAAAGGATGTTGTTTTGAGGGTTGTTGAAAGAAACAGACAAGAAGATTCCAGCCCAGGAATAGTCATATTCTCCTGCAGAGCTAAGCTTCCAAAATCGCTTAGAATTTATGCTAAGCGGGCTGTTAAGGATGTTGTAACGTTCAGATTGCTTGAAAAGCTTGAAAACAAACTAAAAAATTTGGAGATTATTAGTAAAGGGTTGGGGGCTCTGGGTGCCACAGCTGCGATAGGAAATATGCTTGATGGAGATTACACATACGAAATTTTGGTTTACAGAAAAAGCAAAAGGAGAAAGAGGAAAGTTGACAGGAATTCTGTGATTAAGATGGATATGGCATTAAGGGGTTTTGTCTTTGACAATATAGATGAGAGGGGTAACCTGCTAATAACGCCTCATGGTTACGATCCTGTGCTTGCTGGAATACGCGGAGAATATGCATGGGCTGTTAAGAAGGCGTTTAAAATGGTAAAATTTTTCGAAAAAATTGATAGATGGGCAATATTTAGGACAAATCAAGCAACGGATGAGCATCTAGAGTTCAGAAAAGTATCTAGCATAAGACCTTACCAATCAGCCATTGTTGAAGGTGTTGTAAAAAGTGTTGAAATTCTGCAAGGAGGTCATGTAAAAATTGTTGTAGATGATAATACTGGATGCCTAGATTGCGTAGCATACAAGAAGACTGGTTTACATGAAGTTGCAAGGTTGCTTGTTGAAGGAGATTACATAAGAGCTTACGGAGGAATAAGGCCTGCCACATCAACACGCAGGCTAACCCTAAATATTGAAAAAATAAAAATAATTGGGCTTAAGGATTTATTTAAGCTAAGAAACCCAAAATGTCCGTACTGTAATAAATCCCTTAGCTCCTTAGGGAAAAATAAGGGATACAGATGCAAGAAATGTAGAAGAATATTTAAGAAAGCTAAGCCAATCAGGGTTAGGGTTGAACGTAAAATAAGGAAAGGCTTGTACGAGTGCTTACCTTCTGCAAGAAGGCATTTGGCAAAACCATTAGTAAGGTACGGGAAAGAGAAAATTAAGCCCCCTAAGAATATAATAAAATTTTGGGGTGTTGGATACGAGTAGAAAAAGAGGGGTTATTAAATTAAGGAAAGGAATTTTGGAAATTAACTTAATAAGAAGATAACGGAATTAATAAAAGAATTAGAAAAGGCTAAAATAGTTGATAAGGAAGCTAGAAGAATTTGAGCGTCTAAAGAATTTCTATTCCTATGGATTGAGAGGATTGAGAGAGTTAGTTATATGGATCAATACCCTATGCACAACTTCTAAAAGAGAATTGAGATAAACACCAACTAACCTTGAGAATCTCTAACCATTTCTTTTAACTTGCAAGCTCTTGCATATGCTACTCTTAGTATGTCTTTAATAGTTTCCTTATCAATTATGCAAGCATTAATTGCAAGCTTCTTAGCATTTTCATAAGCCTCTCTAAGCAAGAACTCGATTGTTTCTTTTGTAAATATTCTAGCTTTAATTGCAAGCTTTAATGCATTTTCGTGCGCTTTGATCAGCTCTCTTTTTCTTGCCTCAGTATCAATAGCGTAATTAAGCAAGTCCTTAGGAACTATCATACCCCTATCACAAACTACTACCAAATCCAGCTTCACTTCAATTGGTTCAACGCCTAACTGGCTAAGCAATTCCGCAAGTTGATCGGTAATTATATCTCCAGCCTTTACAAGTACGTGATCCTTTGTTATATGTATCTTCCCCCCAATTACCTGAACAGGAACACCAAGCTTCTCCAGCTGCACCAAAATAGGTCCTGGCCTAAAGGGTGTCTCTCCCTTCTTAAGCACAATATTGTTCTTAGCAACTCTTCCTGGTTTTGCAGGAATGTTTATTTTAAGCTCATTAAGCTTTTTATGGATCTCAAACGGATTAGCATTACTCAGAACCAGAGCCGGTTGAAAACCATTCTCCAGGTAAGGCAATAACTTCTCCAAATCCTTTCTGCCAAGTTTTTCAATAGCTTTTCTTATCAATGTCTTCTTAGCAATTCTTATTCTTGCAATTTCCTTCATTTCCGTCCTAATTCTTTGCATATGCCAGGCCGGAATTTCGAAGATATTAGCTATTCCTACTACAGAGTATTCGCCTAACAACTCTGCTAGTTCCTCTACCTCCTTAACTTTCCACTGCGCCGGCATTTTTATACCTTAACGGCAGGACCCATCGTTGTTTTTATATAAACATCAGCTATCTGCGACTTTCCTTTTTCGAGCTTGCTTTCAATAGTTTCCAAAACTGTTTTTACATTTTCGGCAATTTTACTAATCTCCATATTTTCGCTACCTACCGGTAAATGAATTACAGGATTTTCCTTAAGCCTTATTTTAACAGTCTTATTAGCCCTCTCAACAATTGGTTTCAAATTAGCGGTTACTGGTACTGGTTTTGGCATTTTTCCTCTCGGCCCTAAAAATTTGCCTAGGTATCTACCAACCAGAGGCATAAGGTCTGCCTGCGCGATGAAGAAATCATAATTTTTGGCAAGTTTCTTGGCTGCTCTTTTATTTTTAGCAAGTTCTTCAATATCCTTTTTAGTTACAACCTTAAGTCCCATCTCCTTAGCTTTATAGGCAAGTTCCCCCTCAGCAATAATACAGACCTTCCTCTGCTTTTTCGGACTATTTGGTAATACGACCTCGATATTGATCCTATTTTCTGGCCTTTTTAAGTCAATATTCTGCAGGTTAACTACAAGCTCAACAGTTTGAATAAACTTCCTCTTCTTACTCCTATCCAATGCCTGTTTGATTGCATCTTCAATCTTCATTTTAACACACTATCATACTTACCCTCCTCTATCTCTCTTTGTATTTCCCTAGGATCCTTTCCATTAACAGTAACACCCATACTGACGCAAGTGCCAAGTACCTCAAGCGTAGCTCTTTTTAAATTACTCGCAAGCATATCCTTCATTTTTATCTTAGCAACATTTATAACTTTCTCCAAAGGGATATCCCCAGCTGAACTTTTTCTATCACTTGCTCCCTTCTTTATCCCAATCTCTCTCTTTATTAGAGCGGAGGTCGGTGGTGTTCCTACTTCAACTCTAAATTGTCTTGTTTTTAAGTTAACAATTACTCTGACAGGAACTGTTAATCCTTTATACTCCGCCGTTTTTTTATTAATTTCAGCAATAACTTGCCCTATATTAACACCTAGTGGTCCCAATGCGGGACCGAGCTTGCTTGCCGACGCACCGCCTCCTTCAACCAGTAGCTGTACTTCCTTTTCCTCCTTTATCATTCTTTTTCTCCCTCTTTCTCAATAACTCTTATAGCATCCATTCTAACAGTAATTGGAATTGGAACAGGAGCTCCGAGCAATTCTATAACAACCTCTCCTTTATTTCTATCGACTCTGACAACTTTAGCCCTTTCGCCTTTAAATGGGCCAGAAATTACCTCAACGATGTATTTTTCTTTAATATCCTTAACCAATGGTTTCTCAGAAATATAATGCTCAATATCTTTAATCGAGATTTCGCTTCTAAGGATCGTTGCTACGTGAGGCAACTTTCTTGTAGCTACTTCAACATCATTTCTATTAGCAGCCTCAACGAAAATATAACCTCTAATGTCTGAAGGTACTAAAATGGCCCTTACACCAAGATTTCTAGTTCTTGCTCTACTGTGAATTATATCTGCTACAGCTCTTTCCTTACCAACTGTTGTCCTTACGACAAAGATCGACATCTTACATTATTAATGGATTAATAATGGATAAATTAAAGTGAGGTTTATAGCTTCATATAAAAATATTTCTATTTACAAAGGAAAATTTGGAGACAAACCTCACATTATTAAAATTTTTAATGTATTAAAGTTCATAATCAGTTAATTAATATTATGCCCCCGTGGTGTAGATGGCCAAGCATACGGGCCTCTCGAGCCCGTGACCCGGGTTCAAATCCCGGCGGGGGCA
>CAZWFW010000045.1:0-8234 GCA_964633445.1 Candidatus Undinarchaeota archaeon
TTTCCTCCTCCTTTCTTCTTAAAGCTGACATCAGTAAAATCGCAATGATTGGTATTAAAATATATGCTACGTATAGCAATGCCTTGGTATTTAGTTTAGTCTCCTTAGATTTAATCCCACCGGTTTTTATGTATTCTGGAACGTAAACATCTATCTCTAGCTTTTCAACCAAATCTGGATTGCTCTCTGGATATACAAAAAACGAAACTTTATGCATACCTAACGCCTGCGGTGGAGAAACATAAAAGTATACTCTCTCACTTTTATCTGGTTCTACTACTATGTACTCCTTGTTTACGTAAACCCATGATGTATCCGTTTTTATTCTGAATTCGACACTACTTTTTTCTTTATTCTCAATTAGAATATATCCTGATGTTCCAGAACCTCTTACTACATCTATTTTCTTAGGAAAAACAACAGCATTAAACTTCACAACTTCTCCTTTTTCTTCCTTCTCCTTCACCTCCTTACCTTCAGTTTCGTTTTTATGTGCCTCGTAGATTTCCAAAATTGATGGATTGCTAACGGCATACTTATTATTAAATATAGCGTATACATCCACCGCATATTTACCAGGTTTTTTGTTTATCGGGTAACTCTCTGTTGAAATGTAGCTATTTATGTCATTTACCCCCTCCGAAACATAATAATTGAATGATTTCACAATTTTTCCATCCACTCTTATGTTGATGTCGACATCGCCTCTTTCTGGAGAATATATCTTAAACTTAACAGTTATAAGATAAGATCTTGAATTGTCAACTTTTTTAGGTGAAAGCTCTATATCGCTTAGCTTTATCTCATCGATTTTCCCGACATAAATGTCAAGAAACTCCGAATCCATATCGAACTCTGCTATGGCTTCAACTTTTATCTTGTATTCTCCCTCCTTATCTATTGTTAAATCTCTGAATGTGTGAGTATTAACACCAGTGTATCCATTTTCAGCGTAGTCTTTCCAGAGCGTAAATTCCTGACCATTTTTAGCTAAATATACCTTTGAATATACTACAGCTGGCGTGTTAAGCTTATATTTTATGCTAATGCTAAAAGGCTCGTCTACCTTAACAAATTTTGGCGCATTTACCTCAACAATTTCCAATTCAGCGGATTTTTGAACAATAATGCTAAAGGATTTGCTAACCTTTTGATTATCAGCTGTCAGGCTAACATTAATGATTTTTGTTCCTGAGAAGTATGTTGGAACTTTTATATCAAATTTTTCCACTTTGTACGAGTTTGCATCAACTGTAATATCTTTCTCAATTCTGTCCCACGCTTCTATGATTATCCTACCCTTAACTTCGCGATTTGCGTTGTTTATAGCTTTAACATACACTGTTAATGTATCTCCTTGCTTAACAACGCTACTTGAGGGCCATGCATCAATATCTATTTTGCTTCCCTCTTCCTCTCTATAAGCTACAGGTATTTCGAATTCTTTTGTATAATCTGAAACTATAACTGCAAACTTAGCTTTCTTTACATTTCCTTCAATAAGAACTCTATAGGAAATATATTTCTCCTCGTAAGGTTCAAAGATGACGTATTCATATGTTTCTACCATCTTAACATCTCTTGTTTTCGAAAACACATACACTGAGGTTCCAACTTGGTAATTTGCATTGTTTTTAACTTTTATGGTGATATAGTTGTAGCCATATTCAAGATTTGATGGGGAGATCCATTCTACATCAAACGCAGAAGCTATTCTGATGCCTAAAACTAAAAATATTAAAGATATTAAGAAAAGCTTGGACTTAGCTTGGGTTACCTGAAGTTTGTGATCCCTCATTTTTCACTACTCTTATGTGGTAAAGGGTGGAGGATATATAAATTTTTCTTATTGATAAATTTCTTTCTTCCTGACACCTTCTCTCTTAATCTTATCTACACATTCCATACATGCTCTAAAAGCTGATTTTCGATCGTAAGCAACGCTAAAAATTGTTGTTATAAGATCTCCTATCTCCAACAACCCAGAGTTAACTTTGACGTCGAGATATAACAAATCTTGCCTTTTTTTCATGTCTTCTTTTATTTTTTTCATTTTCTCCCAATCAACATCGCAAATAACTCCTCTGTTATTATCTTTTCTTTTAACTACTCCAACAAAAATAACAATGCAACCCACATCACCTTTAAATCTCTCAACAATTCTCTTAATCTCTTTATTAAAATCAACGTTAAGCTTCATTAATGAGCCCGGCGGGATTTGAACCCGCGACCTACGGCTCCGAAGGCCGTCGCTCTTCCAGGCTGAGCTACGGGCCCCTGAGTAAGTTATCTCCTTTTTCCTTTTTTGAACTCTTTTCTGATATCCCTATATATTTTCTTTGCATCCTCAGCAAACGCTAAACCAAACCCTATCCCAATAATAATTGCTAGGCTTATTGCAAATGCTGAAAATGCTATCTTAAAAGCATCAATAAGTATATCAGCTTTAAACCCTACGGTCTGCAAACCTATTACCAAAGCAAAGTATATCACTAAAAATTTTGAAATACTCGATACCTGATTCTTGTAAGGTATCCTAAAGGATATGAGCTGAATTTTTACGTACTCTCCAGCAATAAATCCTAAAATAATTATCAAAAGTGCGCCGAACAATGCAGGTAGCTTTATAACTAACAATTTCATGAAGTCCTCTAAAGCTTTAATTTCAATTAATGAAGTTGCGGCTCCCAAAAATATAAAGATCACATACCACTTCGTTAATGAGCCTAAGATTTCAGATAATTTTTTACCCCATAATGCCTTCTCTAACTTATTTCTTTTAATCCAGGAGTCTACACCAACAGCGCTTAATATTCCAGTAACGGCATTTCCTATGAACCATCCAACAAACCAACCAAAGATGATTATAATGATAGCAGCTACGAGGCCAGGAACGACTTCCACAAAACTACTCCATAATTTTGAAAGTGCTTGAGATAATGCAGATTTTATAGCTGATAGCAACTCCATTTTAATTTGATTATATCGCAAGAATATTTAAAATTTTTCTGGCTTTAAGGCGCTGGGTGTACCACCACCATGCCAGCTCGTTCTTGGCCTTACTCGCATGCTATAAATTTTTTCCTGATTTGCATCCAAAACTATTGCAATTCCTTTGATTCTTTCGAGTCTTCTCATCAACTGTCCTATATTTTCTGGTGTGGTAATCATAATTATCCTGCCTAAAGCATCAATATCTGGCTTTGCTGTTAATCTGTGTGCAATTACCACATCACTTTGGGATAAGGCATCTGGATGTAGTTCTCCAGGTCTTTGGGTGGTTAATATGAGAGTTAAACCAGGTTGTCTTCCCTCTCTTATCCATTGTAGCAGAGGAGCTGTTGCTGGCGTAACTCCCTCCTTAGGCAAGAACTGATGAGCTTCATCGATCATCATCCAGACCATTGGTATCTTTTCTACCTCTGCCTCGGATATTTCTCCAATTTCAATTAATTCCTCAAGTCTTCTAGCAACCATTCTTTCTTTAAAAATCTCTCTTGCAACCAATCCTAAAACTAATGCTCTTACGCTCCATCCACCAGTAACTTCGGTATAGCAGGAAACATCCAAAACATTAACATATCCTGGCTTGATAAGCTTGCTTACTTTAAACTCCTCCTCATAAAATAAGCCCCAATTCTTTGCTGAGAGAAGCATATTTATAGCGAGATTCTTCGCATCTCTACTTGCAGTTTTATCCTTTTCAGCTAGCTCAATCATATCGTCGATTGTGTAATCTTCGCCTCTCGTTTCCCTAAGTTTTCCAACTATTTTTTGAATAAGAATAGCGGCGGGATCTGTCATTTTTAAGTCGAAGGCTAAACACCAGTCCATAGCTTCAAGATCACTAGGTTTAAAGGAATACGTAAAATCGTACGGAACTCCTTTGTCTTTAAATGACTCTTCATACCCTTTCGGTATAAAAACTCTAACATTTAACCCTTTAGGCTTTAAGCCCCATTCCTTAAGCAACTCCTCATCTCTTTCGTTTGGATACTTCATTGTGTAAAAAATACCCATTGTATCAATAAGCAATGTTGAAATTTTGTCTCTAACCTCCTCTGGTAGATTAGCTAATCCTTCAGCAATGACTCCCATTGTATAGCTTTTGCCAGATCCCCTATCACCGCAAATAATAATTAGATGTGATCTTACAACATCCAAAAATATTTTTAAAGCGCCCTTCTTTCCTAAAAATATGGTACCTTTACTTCCGTAAACTTCTAAATCCTCATAACTTCTACCAATTACTATGAAGAATTCCGTCATGATTTTTATTATAACTTTTTTGATATTTCTCCTTAAGGAAAACTGTAACAACTCAAAGTTGGTAAATTAATTACCTAGTTCGAATTTTATTTTTGAAAAACTTAGCAACCATTGCTTAAAAATTTCAAGATTACTTAAATAATCATAAAACATAAATTAAATTTTCAGAAACTAATGCCCCGGTAGCTCAGCTGGTGGAGCGGCCGCCTTGTAAGCGGCAGGTCCCGGGTTCAAATCCCGGCCGGGGCTTTTATATTGGAAGGAAATCTAGATTATAATGTAAAATGCAATAAAATTTAAAGAAGGAAGGTAATTTTTTGAATAAATGGGGGTCCAACTAAGTGAAATAATTGATGCTAAGGAAATAGAGCTTAGCGAACTTTCAGGCAGAACCATTGCTATTGATGCCTTAAACTCTCTTTACCAATTTCTGAGTATAATTAGACAGAAGGATGGAATGCCACTAATGGATTCTGAGGGAAGAATAACCTCCCATTTGTCGGGATTGTTTTATAGGACAGCTAATTTGCTTAAGGAAGGGATAAAACCAATTTACGTTTTTGATGGCGAACCTCCTGAACTGAAGAAGAAGACTATAGAAAAAAGAAAGGAGAGTAGGGAGGAAGCCGAGAGAAAGTGGAAAGAGGCTTTGAGACGAGGTGATTTGGAGGCTGCGAGACGCTATGCGCAAGCCTCTGCAAGGCTTGAGGAGGAGCTAATTAATGATGCTAAACGCTTACTTGATGCTATGGGTGTACCGTATGTTCAGGCACCCAGCGAAGGTGAGGCGCAAGCAGCGTATATGTCGAGTAAAGGGGATGTATGGGCTGCTGGAAGCCAGGATTACGACTCCTTGCTATTTGGGACAAATAGATTGGTTAGAAACTTAACAATAACGGGCAAGCGTAAGTTGCCAAGAAAGGATGTTTATGTTGAGGTTAAACCAGAGGTTGTTGAAATGGATGACGTTCTTAAAAAATTGGATATTACAAGGGAGCAGTTGGTTTACATAGGCATACTGGTTGGCACGGATTTTAACCCTGGTGGTGTTAAAGGCGTTGGACCTAAAAGAGCTTACGAGATTGTTAAGCAATATAAGGATTTAGATAAGATTAAAAAAGTTGTTAACTGGACTTTTGGTGTTGAACCTGAAGAAATTGCTGAAATATTTCTAAAACCTAATGTTACAGATGATTATAAAATTGAATTCAGGAAAATTGACATCGATGCGGTTATAGAATTTCTTTGCGAGGAAAGAGACTTCTCACATGATAGGGTTGAGAGGACCTGTAGGGAGATAGAAAAAGCTCACATACAAGGTAGGCAGGCAAGCTTGGCTCAATGGTTTGGATAGCTAGATACTTAATAGGAATAATGAAATTGGGATTTTTATAGGCTTCCCGAAGCTTAATTCATCCTTTGTGAGCAAAATGTCGACATTTTTAATTTCATAACATTTTCCATATTTTACCTCAATTTTCAGGGATTTTTCTCCTTTGATAACGACATCAACCTCTTTTCCTCTGATTTTGCTATAGCCTAGAGCTCTTTTCCATAATAGCCTAAAAGGATCGTTTTTCTCGAGCATTCTTGCAAAGGTTTCTATTACTATGCCTTCTACTATCAAACTTTCATCAATTTCTTTGGTTGCATAATAATTTTGCAATGCTTTAATAATAAAAGGGTCTGAAAAGTAAATCTTCTTCTCTCTTCTAACTCTAGTTTTTCCATCGAAGTAATGAACTTCTCTTAAAATAAAGCTATTTTCTAGGGCATTAATGTATCTCATTACTGTTGACTTATCAACCTCAATCTCTCTTGCTAGGCTAGCATACTCTATTCCACTTCCTAATTTTTCTAGAAGGGAAGGAAGGAGCAAATTTAAAATTTCTATGTTTAATCCTTCCTTCTCAATAGTTCCTAAAGTATCCTTAATAACAAGCTCGTAAGGTAGCTCTTCATTTTTTATTCTTTTTTCAATGGCTATGGGATATCCTCCAGTTTCAATGTAGATTCTAAACAATAAACTAAAAATCTCAAAATAGTTATAAATTTCAGCAATAAAATTTATTAAGGATTCTAAATTAAGAGGATTTATATTCTCAGCCTTCTTTAAGATACCCAAAATCTTTATTGCAGTATCTGGTTCGATTCCTAAATATCTCTTTAAGAAACTCCTACCCTTCTGCCAATTAGAGTGGTTGTCCCATGATCGCAGCAACGATTCTTTGTATTTATAATCTTCATATTCAACCTCCAGTCTCTTGATGGATCTAAAGAAATATATACAGAATTCTCTGAAGGATAAAGGGTAAAAATTGAGAATTTCTGCTCTTCCTGGGAAATACTCTCCAAGCTTTTCCAGAGCTCTTGGTCTTGAGCCCGTAGCCCACACGATAAAAAACTTATCTTCGCAAAATTCTTTTACTGCTTTCTCCCAACCTTTTATTTCAGTAATTTCGTCAAGCAGCAAAAATTTCATACCACTTCTTGCTCTCATTAAGCTTTCTAATTCTCTTACAGTGTTTCTTAGATCCCTTAATCCGCTGAATCTGTCACAAGGCAGGTAGACTATGTTCTCAGGGTTAGTCTTACCCAAAAGATAATGGATACTCCTAAATAGAAATTCCGTTTTACCAACCTGTCTGGGGCCTCTAATTATATAATTTTTTTTAAAATCTTGAATCTCTCTAAAAGAAACAAAGATCCGATTAAAATATTTTTTTAGATGTACTTTAGCTTCCTCGTAACCCAACCACCACCTATTAATTCTTGCAACATCACTTATTTTCATAGTTGTTTATTTTGCAACAAAATATTTAAATATTGTTGCAAAAAATAAAACTTATTTGACTATTCCTAAAGCTTTATTTGTCCTTTTTATCGACTCTCTAGCATCACAGGCTTCCATTGCAGCTCTTATAGCGTCTATGTTCTCTGGTATAACATCAGCCTCTTGGTGAACTGCTTGGATATAGTAAAGCTCGTTCCCCTTAATATTTATTGACTCCTTCCAAACGCATATTTCATACATGTCATTTCTTGGCCTTAGCATATCTCTTGCATACTCAATCACTTGGGCTGTTGACTCTATTCCCTCATCTTTACTAACAAGCAAAACACGCGTGGTATTTTCGAAAGCGTCAATTACGTCATCCTCTTTTGCATCGTTTTCGAGCTCTACCATAACGATATGCAAATGTGAAACGGTTGTAGGAACATTTACTGCTGCAGTAATTATGTTTAAATCCTTAATAACGGTTTGAACATCAGGACCATGATGAGATGGTATGTGCAGATGAGGGATTATAGCATTTATTGGTCCCTTATTAATTTGGTGGGGATCCGCTGCACGCCTTATCATGATGGCTCTAACCTTCTTTATACCAAAGTTTTGCTTTATCGTATTCAAGGTTCTGCATAACCCTGTGGTATTGCATGAAACCACGCGTATGTAATCCTTGCCAAAGGCTTCATCATAATTGCATTGGGCAACAAAGGAAACCTGAGCTACGTTTGCTTTTTCACCACCCTCAAATATTGCCTTAACACCAGCTTTTTCGTAGATTTTTTTATTTTTAGCACCTATACCCTCTGGTGTTGCATCAACTATCACATCAACCTCATTAAGCAGATCATCAAGCATACCTTGCAGTTCAACACCAGCCTCCTCCAGCGACTCCTTACAATCAGGCAGAGCGCAATAAACTTTATAACCTTTCTTAATTGCAGTTTTTAAAGTGAAATCGTATTTAATAGCTGTTACACCAACCAATTTTATATCATTCTGCTTTACAATTGCATCAGCAACCCTTTTACCTATTGTTCCGTAGCCATTAACGCCAACTCTTATCATTTTAGCAACACCTCCACCTTTTTTAATTTACCTTAGTACGCAAATTTTATATTTTTAAGCATTTGACTCTTCAAGCTAAAGCAGCTCTTTAACCATCTTAATTTCAAAA
>CAZWFW010000046.1:0-8006 GCA_964633445.1 Candidatus Undinarchaeota archaeon
ATGGCGCTGGTAAAGTTGATAGGTGGCTAAGTAATTTAAAATATGTTAAGCATTGCCATTGCGGCTACTTTGTTATCTCTGAGGACAATAAAAAAGAAAGATGTAAGATTTGTAAAAGAGAGCTGCTTATTTCGGGTCCTATTTGGACTAGAGAGTTGCATAATGAGAAATTTATTAAGAAAGCTGGCAAAGACGTGCTAGGAAAATTATATGAAATTTTGCTAGGAGAAGCCAGGCCTGATGCGCCCATATTCTACTACAATATTCATAAAAGATGTAAGAAATTAAGGATAACTCCTCCAGGGATTAATGAAATCGTTGAAGAGATAAAGAGCAGAGGGTATTTTGCTTGCAGGGTACATTTTGAAAAAGAACCATGTATAAAAACTAATATAAGTCTGAAGGAACTTGAGATGATATTAAAAACTAGACAAAAATGAAAAAACTGATATCAGCGATCTTTATGCTTAAGGATGTGCCAAGAATTGGATGGGTGCAAAGAGGTGTGCCCTTGGATATTGCTGAAAATGTTGCTACTCATACATTGCTTGTTATCACATTTTCATTACTTATTGCTGAGGAAGTTGCTAAAAAAAGAAAAATTGATAAAGAAAAGGTTTTAATAATAGCGTTGTTGCATGATGTTGAAGAGAGCAAGATGAATGATATCCCAAAGTTTTTAAAGGAAAAGTTGAATTATGAAAATGCTAAAAAGGATGTTTTAAAGAAAATTTTTGAAGATTTGCCTGGGGACTTCATGGACAAATATCTAAGTTACCTTCTTAAGGATAGTATAGAGAGGCAAATTGTTGAAGCTGCTGACAACTTAGCAATGCTATATGTTGCAAGAGTTTATAAAAGGAATTATCCAAATGTTGAAGAAATCGAGAAATTTGCTTTAAGAAGACTTGAAGAGTCACCCAAGGATTTGAAGAGGGTCATAGAAAAACTAGTTCAACTCTTTTCTAACTAGTTCCTTAATCTTCTTCTTAGCCTCCTCTGGATCGCAATTCTCCAATCTTCTAATTTCATCTGCAAGATTTTTATTGTTAACGCAAAACTCTATCCACTTTGCGAAGTCACCTTTCCTTAGGTGGTACTCGAAGCTTTTATTATCAACTTTATCTATAGCCTTTAGAAATCCTACAAGACTTCTAACCTTAACACCGTTTCTGAAATAGAAAGAATCTTTTGCAGGCTTAGCCAAATGTTTAATTCTATTTTCGAAATCGTGCAGGATATCGAAAAGATTTACAAAACTGTCATATGGCGAATTGTAATGGCTAAAGTAACTATGTACTTCTCCAGGTGCTCCGCCAGCGGTAAACATATAATAAAGATGATCGCTTGTTTGCAAATAGCGCCAGATTCTTATTAATTCGTCATCTTCAATCTCCTTAACATACTCTAAATCCTTAATCATAACATAGCACGCCCACTGCATTGTATTTCCCAGCCAGCAACTTGTATCACGCTCAATGTCTGCCCATGAAACAGTTTCTCCAAGCTCAAATACATCAATTTCTCCTACAGGCTCATATTTGCTTGAAACTTCGCGAGGGGTTGAAAAATTTAAATGTCTCCATTTCAAAATTTCATCAAAAACATGCCTTAGAAAATCGTGAATACCACTTTCAGGCCAGTGATGCTCGCCAAATGTTTCATAATCAGGAAAAACCGCTATGTATTGGCCAGGAGTAGCCGCAAGCCATGCCGCATATTTATCAGCGGTTAAGGGCCACTCGTCCCACCACCTCGCAGAAAATCTGAACCCAATGTCGTCCGTTAGCCTATAGTTTCTTAATAGGATCTTTATTTTCTTGCAGTATTTTGGTTTATAAACGTAATTCGGAGAATTACCGTTCAAAATTCTCTCAACACCCTCGGTAAATATAGCCTCAAATCCAAGTTCTTCAGCAACTCTAGCAATAACATTGTTGTAAAGCAATTCTGTATTTTCGAAGGTTACTGGCTTGTAACCAAAAATATCTTTTATAGCTTGTCTATGCATCTCAATTTGCTCAATAAACTCGCTTTTATCTTCATATAAGCTTGCTAAGGAATGATAATAAGTTTGAGCAAGAAATTCCACACATTTAGTTTCAGCCAGCTGTTTGAACGAGTCAAGCAAATCTTTATCGTAGCGTTCACATTGCTCAATGAATATTCCTGAGATGCTATATGCAACTTTGACTTTCCTTCTCTCTTTTTTGTGCTCATCAATAGCTTCGAGAATTATTTGATTTGCGGGATAATAGCACTTTCTTGCAACTCTTTCAAAGATTTCTTTATTCTTTGCGTTATCGAAATAAAAATCGAAGAGACTTTTCTGATTGCAATCAAGATATCTGAGTTTATCCCAATAGAATGCTTTCTTCAGCCTAAATGGTTGATGAACCTCAAATACGAAGCATATATCTACCATTTTCAACACCAAATGTTAAAACAATGAGATATGCAAACCTTATAAACTTTTTGAAGAAGTTTACCCATAGTAAGGTACTAATACTCTGCCACCAGAATGCAGACATTGACGCTGTGGCTAGTGCTTTTGCTTTGAAGAAGCTTCTTGAGAAGATTAACGTCAGGGAGGTGGAAGTTGGTGTTGCAAAAAGCGTTAGTAAGCATGCGAAGATATTCTTAGATAAGCTTGGCATTTACAATCTTAAGATTAATCCTGAGCTAAAAAATTATGATTTGATAATTCTTTTGGACACCTCGTCAAAAACGCAAGTAGAACCCTTGAATATTAAGGAAGTCAGCAACAAACTTGTTGTGATTGATCACCACACATTTTCCCAAAGAATAGATGCCAAATTTTCAATAATTGATGAGGAGGCTTCGTCCACAAGCGAACTTATCTATGAAATTTGGAGAAAATCAGGCATGAACATCGAGAAGGATGTAGCTATTCTAATACTAGCAGGTGTTTTAGCAGACACAGCTTTTCTAAGATATGCGACACCAAAATCTTTAGAAGTTGTAAGGGAATTGTCCAGATTTGCTAGCGTAGATGATGTTAAAAAAATTATCTCTGAGGAAATGGATTTGAGTGAAAAGATGGCGAGGTTACTTGGTGTTAAAAGAGCAAAAATAGACAGAGTAGGGAATCTCGTTGTTGCTTTCTCTTTAGCCAAATCCCATGAAGCAAGCGTTGCAAAGGCTTTAATAGATGCTGGTGCTGATGTATCTTTTGTTTTTAACACATGTAATAAAATTAAAATTTGCGCTAGAGCAAGAAAAAGCGCTTATAACGCTGGTATTGACATAGGTAAACTTTTAGTTGATCTAGCTAATTTTTTTGGAGGAGAGGGAGGAGGACATGGCACTGCTGGGGGAGCAACGTTTAATAAAAACATAAATATCAATACATTAGAAGAAAGTATTAAAATGTTAATTGAAAAGTACGCAAAGGGTGGTAAAGATGAAGGAAGTAGCTGAAACTATCAAAATGCTTCAGGATCTGTTAAATTTTCAAATTCCAAAGAATGTTAAAAAATCTGTTTCCGAAGCCAAAGAAATTCTTGAGGGGGAGGGATCTTTAGCATTAAAAGCCAGTAAAGCGATTTCTGTGCTAAGCGAGATTGATGGTGACCCAAATTTACCTATTATGGTAAGGACAAAGATATGGGATATCATTAGCAAGTTAGAGCCATTGACAAAGGATAGTTAAACTTATATATTATTTCTTTGATATAAAAGAGGTAAAGCTTGAAGGGGGTAGGTTTTGTGAACATAAAACTGGTAGATAAGTTGGCGAAGGTTTTCAAGAGTAAAGAGATGGAAAAAGTTGTTGAGGAACCTTCCTCTAAAAAGGAAAGTGAATACATAACACTAGACTGGGATGAAGAAAAAAAAGTTGAGAGACCTGATTATTATGTTAAGGTTATGACTTTGATGACAACAGCGGATGTTGATGCCATACTGGATGAATATAGAACTTTAAAGAAAATTATAATTGTTAAAGTAGCTTCAGAGTTGGCTAAAAACAAACCTGAGCTGAAGAGATATATTAAGAGATTTCAGAAGACATGCATGAACATTAATGGCGATATTGTTGCAATGTCTGAGGATTTGTTTATTTTATCTCCACCTAAAATTGCAATTGAGAGAAGAAAAGTCGAGGAGGTTAAGGAGGAGAAGGAAACCCAAGCACAAGTCACCTCAGGCGAATAATTTCTAAATTTTTTGGAGCATGAGTCTCTGCTCTTAACATGCTTCTTATCGCACTTGCAAACTCTAAGCATTTCTGACTTTCTCCATGACAAATTATAACTTTTTGAGGTTTGGGAACTATTTTTGAAACATATTTTAGTAGGGAATTTCTATCTGCATGTCCGGAGAATCCTTTTATTGTATGTACTTTCATTTCCATTTTTATGCTTATCTTTTTTCCTTCTTCCTCCATTGTTAATACTCTCAAACCGTCCTGTATTTGTCTACCTAAAGTACCCTGAGCTTGATAGCTGACAAAAACTAAGGAATTCTTTGCATCTTCTGCAAGCCATCTGAGGTATTCAACGCTGGGCCCCCCTGTTAGCATACCTGATGTTGCAATTATAATGCAGGGATCCTTTGATTCGGCAATTTCCTTGCGCTCATCACTACCTCCAACTCTTTCGAAAAATTCTGAAAGGAAGGGATTCTTATTTTTTCTTAAAATAGAGCTTTGAAGTGGCGTTGATAGAAATTCAGGATAGATGGTATGTATTGCAGTTGCCTCCCAAATTAATCCATCTAGGTATACTGGAACATTCTCCACAACATCTCGCCTTATGAAGTCATCAAGCAAAACCATCAATTCCTGAGCCCTACCAACAGCATTTGCAGGAATGAGAACTTTACCCTTACTCTTTATAGTTTCATTTATAACTCTCGCAAGCTCCTCTTCAGCTTTCTGTCTTGGTGGCTGAACATCTTCCTTCCCACCGTAAGTACTCTCAATTATTAGAGTTTCAACCCTGTGAAACTCACAGTTTGCAGGATTAAGCAATCTTGTTCTGCTAAACTTCAGATCCCCTGTATAAACGATGTTGTGCAAACCCTCTCCAATATGCAAATGAATTATTCCAGATCCTAAAATGTGACCAGCGTTATATAAAGTAAGCCTTATGTTTGGCGCTATGTCCGTCACTTCCCCATAGTTTAGAGTATAAACGTGTCTTATTGTCTTTCTTATATCTTCCTTTGAAAATGGGGCTTCCTTCCCACCCTTATAGGCTACTTCAATGTAATCAATTAGTAGGAGAGACATCAACTCACGTGTTGGGGCTGTGCAATATATAGGAGCATCGCACTGATATCTATACAAGTATGGCAGGCTCCCGCAATGATCTAGGTGAGCGTGGCTTATTACTATAGCATCTAAATCCTCTATTCTAAATTCTGGAACATTAAAAAATGGGAATGCATTTTGCAATGAGGCTACATTGACACCGCAATCCAAAAGCACATTGCTTTCATTCGTTTGGATAAGTATGGCGCTCCTCCCCACCTCCCTAAAACCACCTAACGCTGCTACGCGGATCCATGAAATCTTTTCTTTGCTTTTTTTGTGAATTTCTCTTCCAAGTTTATCCAGAAATTTCACTCTTTTCTTGATGTCTGAATAAGTTAAATACCTCACAGCATCTATGGTTCTGGAACTTATGAGAGAAGCTCTCAGAATTTCTGGGGTCCATTTAATTTCCTTTTTTAGTTCTCTAAGCAAAGTTCCAGATTTTCCAATTATTAACCCTGGTCTTTCAGCTTCTATAATAACTTTGCTTATTTCAGGCAAAAATTTTATCTTTCTTATTCCAGCCTCTTTTGGAAATTTTTCCTTTATAATTCTCTCTGCCTCTTCCTGAGGGGGTAGAATTGAAGGATCTGCCCTGATTTCAACTCTTTTCTTAATTTTCTTAACAAGATTTCTTAACTTACTCATATCAACATCAATATTTTTGGCATAAACAATAATCTCGGGTCCTTCAAAGAGTATTTTAGTTATTTCAGCATCAGATAGAGTATCCCTTATCTTGCTAAGCAACTCCCTTACCATTTTCTAAAAATTGAGTTTTATTTTGTTTTAGCCAACTTCCTTATATCTTCTTCACTGAACCTCTTAAACTCCTTCTCTGTTATAATTACCATATCAATCCCATCTCCTGTGGCAGCATCTCTTTTTAATGCGGAGCTCATAGCCTTTAAAGCCAGCTTTACAGCATTCTGCATCTCCATATCCTCCCTATATTCAGACTCAAGAACACCATAAGCTACAGGCGAACCAGATCCAGTTGATGAAAATTTCTTCTCGCAAATGCCTCCTAATGGGTCTAATTCAAAAATCCTAGGCTTGCTGTCGTAACCTCCCACAATAAACTGAGTGTAAAATGGGAAAAGCCTTTCATTATGCAATATGTTAGCAAGTAATGTTGTTAAGCCCTTAATAGTTATTCTTTTTCCAATGGTCATCCTATATATTTTAGATTCAGCTATTAACCATCTAACTATGGCCTGAGCATCACCGACAAGACCAGCAGTTGTTATTGCTACGTGTTCATCGATTTTGTAAATTTTCCTAGCCTCTTTATCCGATACAAAAAATCCCATAGTAGCCCTCTTGTCAGCTGCCAACACAATGCCATCACTATATATTAATCCTACCGTTGTAGTTCCCTTCAGATATTTCTCTTTCATCTTACTAAAAATTCCAACTACAATACTTAATAAATATTAACGTAAGTTATTTAAAAGTTTAAATTTTAGCAGTAGTATGTTTAAAGTGGATCTTCATATTCATACAACAAATTCTGATGGTTTAACAAAACCAGAAGACGTCGTAAAAATTGCTAAAAGAGTAGGATTGTCTGGTGTTGCTGTAACTGACCATAATTTCCTAACGAATATAAAAAAAGACGAAAGCATATTAGTTATTCTAGGGGAGGAGATAACCACAAAGGAGGGTCATATTCTTGCACTGGGTATAAGTGAGGAAATAGAAAGAGATTTGCCTTTGGAAGAAACAATCGATAGAATTAAGGAACAGGGAGCCTTAGCAGTAGCTGCGCACCCTTTCGACAAATTTAGAAAGGGAGTTGGTGATCTTGTTTATAAAGTGGATTTTGACGCCATTGAGACCTTGAATGCCAGATCAATATTTCCTACGTTTAATTCTAGAGCTAGAAAGGCAGCACTTAAGCTTAAGATTCCACAGGTAGGAGGTAGCGATGCTCATGCTGATGATCAGATTGGTAGGGCATACACTATAATAACAAAAGAAGTTTCGAATGAGGATGATGTTTTGAAGATGATCAAAAAGGGATACTGCTATGCAGAAGGAAAATCGATAGGTGTTATAAAATACTTAAAGGAAAAAACTATAAAATTTCTGAATTCCTTTTAATTCGGTCTTTTTAGGCTTTTTCTTAAAAATTTCTTTCTCAAAATTTTCTTCTTAGATTATATTTTTACCTTCTTCCCTTATTTTTCTTGCAATATTCTCCAACATCTCAGCAAATTCGAGAACTTCCCAGGTACTAGTACATTTCACATTAAGTCGAACCAAGCCACTTTCAATGCTCACTATATACAATTTTTTACATTTTTTGATTTTCGCTTCTGCATTCTCGCAATCTAAGTCGTTCCAATTAACACTTATTTCCATCTGGCTCACCCAAAAATAGTAAGACTTATAGCAAGTGAACTACCACACGTTTTGACGGATAGTTTCCCCAGATAAACTTCACGAGCCCCGATACCACTCATCTCACCTTCTTCCTCAAAGCGAAAGTCTTTTGACGGGTGGCACATTTTCCTTGCACAGAGGAATTGGTACCTGAAAAAGATAATATGCACCCAAGGTATTTAGATAATTCGCCCATTCCCCCTAATTCACCCACCGATCGAAATCGGTGGTTCTTCTTAGCGACATTTTTATAGAGCAGCTGGAGTCAGCAGGTTTAGCCCAATACTCTTATTTTTTGTGATATTGCTAGAAATTATTTAAATCTTATGGTATTAAAGAA
>CAZWFW010000047.1:0-7524 GCA_964633445.1 Candidatus Undinarchaeota archaeon
ATTCCAGAAAACCTTTATAAAAAGTTAGAAAAAAGAGCAAAGAATATTGGTTTTAATAACGTTTCTGAGTATATATCATTTATTTTAGATGAGGTTTTAAGAAATTTGGAGGAGGAAGAGGAAGAGAAAAATATTAGCGATGAAGAGAAGATTAAGGAAAGGTTAAGGGCTTTGGGATACTTAGATTAATGAGTAAAGATAAAGTTACAATTAAGATACCAAGAGAGCTCTATCAGAAACTAAAAGAACTTATCAAAGATACAGGTTTTTCTAGTGTTACAGAATTTGTTGTATTTACAATGAGAATGATTGTTGCTGGTGGAAGAATAGCTGAGGAATCTAAATCTTATGGGAAGGCTGTTAAGGAGGTTAAGGAGAGACTTAGAAGATTAGGGTATATCGAGTAAGCTTATTAACTTATCAACTAAGTAACTTAAATTTTAAATACTAAACTCCAATTAGAGTGTTAATGAATCTTGACGAATTGGAATCAAAAAGTATTTATATTATAAGAGAAGCATATTATCGGTTTAAAAATAAAGTTGCAGCCTTATGGAGTTGTGGGAAAGACTCTACAACCATGCTTTATCTTATAAGGAAAGCGTTCTTTGGAAAAATACCTTTTCCAGTAATTCATATAGACACTTCCTATAAACTTAGAGAAATTTACGAATTTAGAGATAGAATTACAAAGGAGTGGGATATTAATTTAATCATTGCTAGAAATGAAAAAGCCTTAGCGGAAGGTATGCATCCTAGCAAAGGAAGACTTAAGTGTTGTACTGCATTAAAAACAGAAGCTTTAAGACAAGTTCTTAGGAAGTATAAATTTAAGGCGCTATTTGTTGCTATAAGGAGAGATGAACATGCTATACGGGCAAAGGAGAGGTATTTTTCTCCGAGAAATGCTGAGATGGAATGGAATTACTTAAACCAACCACCCGAGCTTTGGGAACAATTTAATATTTGCTTAAATGATGAGCAAGATCATTATAGAGTACACCCAATGCTTCATTGGCGTGAAATTGATATATGGCTATATATTAAAAGAGAAAACATACCAGTGGTACCCCTATATTTTGCTGGTTATAAAAAAGAAGGCTATAGGTATAGGAGTATAGGATGTGAGCCTTGCGTAGTACCCGTCCCCTCAAATGCTAGAACTATCGATGAGATAGTTGAGGAATTGAAAACTACGAATATATCCGAGAGAGCAGGAAGAGCTCAGGACAAAGAGAAATTATATGCTATGCAAAAATTGAGAGCTTTAGGTTACTTAATAATATTTCTTATAATCACAGCATTTGTATTATAAAAAACTTCAATAATAACTATGAAGAAAAAGAGACCACCTAAGGATGAGATTATGAGATTGTATGCAATGGGTTTGACGCAAAAGGAGATTGGAAAAAAGTTTGGATGGAAGCAATCTGGAATTTCCAAGCTAATGAAGGAATATGGCATCCCTACCAGAGGGCATAAAAAATGGTCGAAAAAGGAGGAAGAGATATTAAAAAAATATTACCTTAAGCTGCCGAAAGAGGAGCTTTGTAACTTATTGCCAAAAAGAAGTTGGGAAGCAATTAAACAAAAAGCACTGAAACTTGGAATAGCAAGAAAAAAAGAGGAATTCAGAAAAAGCAAAGAAGTTGTAGAAAGATTGAGAAAATTAGCAGCATCAAAAATGATAAAACCCAGATTTGAAAGAAAAAAAGATCTAGCATATATCCTTGGTGTTCTTGATGGTGATGGTTATACTGATAGGAAATGGTCTGTAGGCCTAGAGACCGTAACAAGGGAATTTGCTGAAAAGTTTACTAAAACGCTAAGAAGAGTAGGACTAAATGCTAATATGAGATTCAATAAAAAGAAGAAAAAGTGGATAGTATGGGCGTCCTCCAAGCTTTTAGTTCAATGGTATCTTTCGTTAGACAATATTAAGAAACTTTCCTGGTTAATTAAGAATAAAGTTGCTTGGGAATATCTTAAAGGATTGTATGATTCTGATGGGGCATTACATCCTTGTGGAGTACCCCAAATATGTGGAACAAAAATAGAAAAGAACGAGTTTGTAGGTAAACTCCTTACCCGTCTAGGAATTGAAAATACTATTCATAAAGACAAGGTATGGATAAAAGCAAGCTCTGCCAAAAAGTTTTTCGCCCATATTTGCTCTGTTATTCCATATAGAAATCCAAAATGATGAGCGAGTTATTGCTTATCTCATTAGCATTCATCATGGAGATGGTTGATAGCTCTTTAGGAATGATGTATGGAACTCTTCTATCCCCTTTATTGATAGGTTTAGGTTTAGATCCTTTACTAGTTATTCCTTCTATTCTCATCTCACAAGCTTTAGGTGGACTTATAGGAACGTTTGCTCACCATAAGTTCGGGAATGCAAACTTTAACGGGTTAACAAAACATACAAAAGTTACTTTAGCAATAGTTTTACCAGGTCTGATTGCTGCTTTTATAGGAGTCTCTTTAGCAATTTATATCCCAAAAAATTTCCTCAAGCTTTATATAGGAATCTTAGCAATTCTTATGGGTATGCTTTGCCTGACTAACATCAAGTTTAGGTTTAAATGGTGGAAGATTTATCTCATTGGAGCTATTTCGTCATTCAATAAAGCATTCAGTGGCGGAGGATTCGGCCCTATAACTTCTACAGGAAAAATTATTGGTGGATTAAACCCAAAAGTTTCCATAGCAACCACTACCTATGCTGAATTTCCAATTTGTTTAACATCTTTTTTGCTTTATGTATCATTAAACGGAATTTCAAACATCTATTTTCCACTATATCTCTCAATAGGTGCAATAATTGGAGGATTGATTGGACCATATTTTTGCAGTAAATTTAAAACAAAGTTGTTAAGAAAATTTGTTGGTTTACTTGCCATACTTTCAGGAACATGGGTTTTGTTCAAATTGGTGGTGTAGAAATGTTAAACATAGCAATTGTTGGAAGTGTGGATCATGGAAAATCTACACTAATAGGGAGATTGCTATATGATACAGGCTCTATACCAAGAGATAAAATTGAGGAGGTAAAAAGGATATGCAAATTGCTTGGTAAAAGGTTTGAGTTTGCCTACGCTATAGATGCTTTAGAGGAGGAGAGAAAGAATGATATGACTATCGAATGCGCTCAAGTATTCTTAAGATATAGTAATGAAGAATATAGCATTATTGATGTTCCTGGTCATAAAGAGTTTCTTAAAAATATGGCTACTGGTGTAACCCAAGCTAATGCCGCAATTTTGATAATTGATGCTAAGGAAGGAATTACAGAACAAACAAAAAGACATGCTTTCTTATTGAAGTTACTTGGTGTTAGTAATATAATTGTTGTCATAAACAAAATGGATCTCGTAAACTATGATAAAAGAAAATTTGAAGCAACTAAGAGAGTGGTGAAAAATTATTTTAAAAAGATGGGGTTGAATATTAGGGAAGTAATCCCTATCTCAGCATATTGTGGAGACAATGTTGTGAAAAAAAGCAAGAACATGCTATGGTATAAAGGAAAAACAGTTGTTGAAGCGTTAAGCAGCGTTACAGACTTGAAAGATAGATCAAAAGGATTTGTTATGATAATTCAGGATAAATATTGTTTAAATGGAAAAGAAGTCTATGTAGGGAATATATTAGATGGTTGCTTGAAAAAGGGTGATGTTGTTTGCGTATATCCTTCAAATGAGGAAGTGAAGGTAGAGAAAATCTTAGATTTTAGGGAGGGGGTTATTGGATTGGATAGTGCAAGAGCTCCAAAGGCTGTAGGTATAGTTACTAGGAATACGTTGCAAAGAGGAAATGTTTTAGCTAAGAATAGAAGAATTATGAATACTACCAAAGTGGAAGGTATTGTATTTTGTCTGTTGGGCAGCATAAAGGAAAATGAAAGATACGTTTTTAGATGTGCCACCCAAGAGACATTTTGTAAGATTTGCAAAGTAATTGAAAAACTTGATATTAATACATTTGAAAAAATATCGGGGGATAGTATTGCTAGCGCTGAAATTGGAAGAATTCGTCTAAAGTTTGACAAAAAGGTTTGCTTAACAAAATTTAACGAATTAGCTGAGTTAGGAAGATTTGTTTTAGAAAAAGATGGTAAAATAATTGCTGGAGGAATAATTAGCTAAGTTTTGCAAAAACTTTCTATAAAGTTTCTGAATTCCGTTATTTTAGGATTTTTTAGGTCAATTTCTTCGCTAAATGACCAAAATCCATAAGTGTTGTGATCTCCATATCTCCCTAAGGCTTTCATACCATGATCTGAAATTATTAACAGTTTGTCACAATGTTTCCTCGCTTCTTTAGCAATTTCATCAAGTTCCTTGTAGATTAGCTTCATTTTTATTTTAATTCCAAAGCTTAGATGACCTATCATATCCGCCAAATTAAAATAAGCTAGTAGGATATCAAAATCTTTTTCTAGAGCTTCAAAAAATTTTTGCTTAGTTTCCCTGTGATGTTCAAAGATAAGTGCATCAAACTCCTCTATGCTTGCAGAACCATTAAAATATTTTTTTAGCAGATCTCTTTCAGCTTTTATTTTTTTAATATCCTGAGTCAATGCTGGCATATCTATTGCCATCCATTTCTCAAAACTAGAGAGGAAGGTGTCTCTAATATTAATTCTAAAGCTCCATATATCTTTATGAGCCAGTACTTCTCTCTCCATATTCCTCCCCGTAAGAAAGGAAGCCCAAATAACCATTGTGCGCGGCTCAGAGAATTCGCGTATGTCTGTTTTACCAAAGCATTTTTGGGTAAGGTTCTTACAATTAAATTCTTTTACGCAATTATACTCGAGTCCGTCGTAAGATAATATTATGAGCATAGATAATTTTATTGGGCTTAATTAATTTTAGTTTTAGCATTAATTTTTAAACCTAAAAAGAAAAGGTCATTGCAGTAGATGAGGCAAAGTTTCCTACTCTAGATAACCTTTTTCCTTAAGATAGGCTTTTAAAGCAGGCTTCCAGTGTCTCATTTTTATACCATAAGTTTGTAATTTCTCATTGCTTAATGCGGAGTTTTTTGGTCTCCTTGCTTTTGTTGGAAACTCTTTGGAGCTTATTGGCTTAACTTTAACATCAATCTTTAAAATGTCAAATATAGCTTTAGCAAAATCATACCAAGTACAACAACCAGAGTTGACAACATGATAAATTCCAAAAGGCAATTTTTTTTCAATTATTTTTTTAATCGCCTCAGCAGCATCCTTTGTATAAGTTGGACTCATTGTAATATCATTAACAACTCTAATTTCTTTTCTTTCCTTGCTTAACTTTATCATTGTCTCAACGAAATTCCCCCCTTTGCCGCTTGCACCAGCTTTACCAAAAAGACTTGCTACTCTAAGAATGTAGTATTTCTTTGAATAATTTTGTGTAAAAATTTCTCCAGCATATTTACTTAAGCCATAAACATTTATAGGGTTTGGTTTATCCTCTTCAACATATGGTTTAGCTTTCTTACCGTCAAAAACATAATCTGTGCCTATATAAATATTGATTGCATCAACTTCATTGGCAACTCTTGCTACATTTAAAGCGCCTATAGCATTAACGTTAAATGCTTTGATTACATTATCTTCACATTCATCAGTTTTATGATATGCAGCTGTATTGATGATAACATCTGGTTTTGCTTTTTTCAAAATTTCTAAGCTTTCAGGAATCGTAACGTCCAGATCCTCATGTGTGAATGGTAAGGCTTGCTCGTCAAATACCTTAGTTAGATCAGTACCAAGCTGTCCTTTAGCTCCAATTATTGCAACCCTCATTTCATTGAAATATTTCCCCTCCTTTAACCAGCTCTTTTAGAGTGGGCCACTTCTTATCTTTTTCTGAAAGAATTGGATTATCAATTGGCCATTCTAAACCAACATCAGGATCGTTCCAAATCAAACCACCTTCATAGTCTGGTGCATACACATTATCAACTTTATAAATAACTTCAGCTTCCCTGCTTAAAACGCAAAATCCGTGAGCAAAACCTCTTGGAATAAAAAGCATATATTTATTATGCTCAGAAAGTATAACTGAAACATATTTGCCAAAGGTTGGTGAGTTTTTGCGCAAATCAACAGCAACATCAAAAACAACACCTTTTATGCATCTAACAAGTTTTGCTTGCGCATAAGGATCCTTTTGAAAATGCAAACCTCTAAGCACACCATATTTAGATTTTGAATGATTATCCTGAACAAAATTGCATGCTATTCCAGCTCTTTCAAAATCTGGCTTCTTGTAAGTCTCCATAAAGAATCCCCTTTCATCTTCAAATACTTTGGGTTTTATCAAAATTACCTCTGGAATTTTTAATCTTTGGAATTCGAAAGGCACCTTACCACCCCCTAAAGGATTCTACCATTAAGCTCAACTTCCTTAATTATTTTTTGTGCCTCAAGCAAGTACTTATACCATTGCACAGTTCTTGTTTTTATATCATCTTTCACTAAACCTTCCTCTAAAGCATTGTAAATCTCCTTAGCAGCATCCTCTGGCGTATATTTAGGCTTAAATTTCAAGATGTTCTTAATTTTTGAGAAATCTACCTTGTAAGAACGTTTATCCGGATCCCCATACCATTCATACTTTAACTCCATATTTAATGCTTTGGCGAGCATCTCTGCTAAAGGAAATATCTGATAGTTCTGATCGTTACTGCCAACATTGAATATTTGCTTATTAACAATGTCCTCGTCGACTTCTATGACTTTCATAAAGGCTCTTGAGGTATCTTTTACGTGCACGAAGGGTCTCCATTGTGTCCCATCCCTCATTATTCTTAATTTACCCTCCTTCCAAAGGCAGAGAATCATCGCGTTTATTACCAAATCAAACCGCATTCTTGGCGATAGACCATAAACTGTTGCTTGTCTTAAAAAAGTAACACAAAAATCTTTATCACCTAAGGGCATAATTTCTTTCTCAGCAAGAACTGCAGACTTAGCATACGTTGTTAGGGGGTTTAGGGATGAGGTTTCATCAACTATTTTATCTTGAAAGCCATAAACACTGCAGGTTGATGCAAAAACATATTTAGCTACACCATATTTCTTTGCAAGCCTTGCAACCCTTACTCTACCTTTATAATTTATTTCTAAGGTTTTCTGTGGATCTAATTCTCCTGCAGGATCATTAGATAATGCTGCAAGATCAATTACTGCATCAACACCTCTTAAAATATTTGGATCAAACCATCGTATGTCATTCTTAACTATTTGCAAATTTGGATCATTTTCAATTTCTTTAAGACTTTCTTTCCCAAAGAAAAGTCTATCAAGAACAATAACTTTATAACCCTCCTCAAGAAACATACGTGCCATTACTGAACCTATGTATCCAGCACCACCTGTTATAAGAATGTTCATTGTAACATGATATCTGCATTCCTTAAAAATTTTTTCTAATGTTATTTGTAGAAGCTCTGTCACAACACAACTCTTGACCTATCTCCAAGCACAAATTTTCTGCCTATAGGTTTCTTGCTTTTTTCCTTAAT
>CAZWFW010000048.1:0-7233 GCA_964633445.1 Candidatus Undinarchaeota archaeon
AAAAGATTTTTAGAAAATTTAAAATCTTTTAACAGCTTCATCGCCCTTTCAAAACTTACTTACAGTTTAAGGCATTAATTGAAAAATAATGGAAATGCAAAATACGTTTAAAAGGAGTTGTATTTGGTAAACTATATCAAATAAATCCACAACTTATGAGTAAAGAAGCTGTAAGTAAATCGTATCCCAAGGTAAAATATTTATAAAATTGTTTGCAAACGCTAATTAATTAATTTCCCTTATCATCTACTCTAAACTAAATTTTAAGTTTCTAAATCTATCCTTACTTACGCTAATATCTGTGCCTAAAGTTTCCACGCATAGCTTTGCTAAGTAGGTTGCAAATTCAGCTGCCTTCTCGATATCTTCCTTTCTTAAAAATATATAAAGGAAGCCTGCAGCATAAGCATCTCCAGCCCCTGTTACATCTATAACATTTGTCTGCATTGCAGGTATATATAACTCCTCATCCTCCCTAACAACAACACTTCCTTGATCTCCAAGAGTTAAAACAAAAAAACTAAAGAAGTTTTGCAGTACTTCCTTTATTTTTTCAACATTTGTTTCCTTTGTGATTTTGCTAGCCTCCTCCCTATTCAAAAAAAGCAAATCTATTTTCTTAGCATATTTGAAAATTTCTTTGCATATAGATGCACCAGGATTTAAACTTAAAAATTCAAACCTATCAGCAACTTTTGCGAGCATTTCATCACATATTCTAGTTAAATGAAGAATATCATAGCTATCTGGAATTTCCTGAGAATTGAAAAATCTATTTGCGCCCTTAATTCTTCTTATTTCACTTTCACCATTATCTTTAACAAGAATTATTGCTTTGCCACTTTTCTCATTAAATTTCCTGATCTCATCAACTATTCCCCTCTTCCTGATCTCATTTAACAGGAAATTTCCTGCGTAGTCCTTTCCAATACACGCAAACAGTGCTATATCAGAAAAGTTAGAATAGAACTTTGCAAAATTTAAGGCTGAACCTCCTGCGCATACGCAAACCCTCCTTTCAGACAACTTCAATAGAATGTCTAGATTTGCATTACCTGCTGCTAAAATTCTTTTCTTCATTGGTTTTTATTATTTCAAATCTTTTTGTAAGCTTAATTGCCCCCTTTGGACATATATCCTGACAATATCCACAAAAGATGCATCTTCCAATATTTATTGTAATCCTCCTTTTCACTCTATCAACCTTTATAGCATCAGTTGGGCAAACTCTTTCGCAAAGCCCGCATGCTATACACTTATCTCTATCGTAACTATGGAGTCCTCTAAAACCTTCAGGCACATCCACCGCTTCTCTAGGATAATTTCTAGTGAAAGGCTTCTTTGCAAGATTCGCTAAACACTCCTTAATTATGCGAATCATGGCATGCTAGCTCTTATGACATCTATCATTGCTAGGGGTATGGCTATAAAGATAAAAAATTTGAGTGCTTGATCTATTCTTAGTCTAGCAGTTATTGTTCTAATAATTGTTACTACAAAACTCAGAAAAAATATTTCAGAAATATAAATTAGCATGCTGTCAGGTCTTCCTAAAAAAAAGGTTACGAATACTGATATCAGAACAGGAATCTTAAGATTAGAGAAAATTCTAGCGAAACCTAGCAGAATTCCAGAAAGTTCAGTTGCATAGCCAGCAACAATTTCCGTTTCTGCTTCAGGAATATCAAACGGTGTCCTTGAGCTCTTGCCGAGTATAGAGAGTAAAAAAGCTAGACCAGAAAAAGGCAATGCTAGGATAAATACCCCCGGCTGTATATAAAGCGAGCTTTGTTTTACTGCAACTGCTATTAATGAAAGTATTATCGGAATTTCGCAGGAAACTACTAGAAGTATTTCTCTAATTGCTCCAATAGACATAAAGGGAGATATTACCGAGAACCCCATAATTATGGTAAACGCTGCAGAAAGAAGCAGAAAATACACTAAAATAATAATGTTTACGGATTCTTGTGTCAGAACAATTGTAAAAATTAGTAATAATGCTGCTATAGCAAAAATTGGGCTAAGAAGAAGTAGGTTCTTATTTGACCACCTAGGTATTATAATCTCTTTTTTTATCAATTTAGCAAAATCAAAGAAAGGTTGAAAAATGCTAGGGCCCCTTCTATTTTGCATTCTTGCATGGATCTTTCTGTCTATTCCTTCATAAAGCATTGCCAACGCAAATGCTATTAAGCCCAATATTATCTGTCCAAACATGATATGCATGGATCTATACTTGAAATTATTACTGGCACATCCGCAATATTAGCATCTTGAAGCATAACTTCCAAGCTTGCAATGTTTGCATATGTTGGGGTTCTTATTCTCATTCTATAAGGCTTAAGTCCTCCCTTTGAAAACAAATAGTAGAAAAGTTCACCTCTTGGAGCCTCAACACAAGCCATAAATTCTCCCTCATTTAACTTCCACGGAAACCTGGTTTTTATATTTCCATCAGGCATATTTTTTATTGCTTGCTTTATTATTTCTATTGATTCCAGAATTTCATATAATCTTGCTAAAAGTCTAGCCTTTACGTCACCCTCATCAAAAACTACAATGTCAAAATCAATGCTCCCATAAAATGCGTATGGTATATCCTTTCTAACATCTATTTCCAAGCTAGAAGCCCTAGCAACAGGACCTACACAGCAATATTTTCTTGCTTCAGATTTTGAAAGCAATCCTATACCCTCTGTTCTTAATTTTATTAACTTATCTCCTTCACATTCCCTTATATACTCCCTTACTTTATTTTCAATTTTATCTAAACAGTTAAGCGTTATTTTAGAAATTTTCTCATCAATATCTCTTCTAACACCCCCAATGGTGCTCATAGAATAATTTATTCTATTTCCACTAATGGTCTCAAGAGCGTCCAGCACATACTCTCTAATTTTCCAGAAGAACATGAAAAGAGTCTTAAAACCTATTATATGCATTAACTCTCCAGCAAACAATAAGTGGCTATGTATTCTCTCTAGTTCAGCAACAATAGTTCTTATGCATTTTGCTCTATTACTAATTTCCAAATTCAAGCAATTTTCAAAAATCTGAGAGCAACAAATTGTATGCGCACCACTACAAATACCGCAAATTCTTTCTGCTAGAGGAATGGTTTTATAAAAGTTCATATTTTCAAATAATTTCTCAATACCTCTATGAGCATAACCAAGTCTTATCTCTACCCCCTTAACCCTTTCCCCCTCAGTATCAACTTTCACGCTAAATGGTTCAAGTAATGCTGGATGTTGGGGGCCTATAGGAAATACTGTCATTAAATAATTTCAAGATGAACATGCAAATAATTTTTATGAAAATAATAAGGGACTGCATTCACGGAAATATCATTCTAAGCGATTTCGAAGTAAGAATAATTGATACTCCCGAGTTCCAAAGATTGAGAAGAATAAAGCAGTTAGGTTTCGCATATTTGGTGTATCCCTCAGCTATGCATACTAGATTTGAGCACTCACTAGGGGTCTTGCAAACAGCCACAAAAATTGGCATGCAGGTTGATTTGCATAAGGAGGATTTAGAATTAATAAGAGTTTCTGCATTGCTTCATGATATTGCGCATGGACCTTTCTCCCACGTTTCTGATGATATATTTGAAAAACATCTAGGATTTGGTCATGAAAGGTTGCTTAAACTTGTTTTAGAGGATTCCGAGCTTGGAGATGTTCTGAGCGAAGCTTTTAGCAAAAATGAGGTGTTTGAAGTTTTGCATGGTCAAAAGCCTCCATTAAGTTACATAATTGCTGGGGATGTGGATGCTGATAGAATGGACTTTCTCGTCAGAGACTCCCATTACACAGGAGTGGCATACGGAATAATAGACCTTGAGAGATTGATTTGCACACTGAGAATAGTTAACGAGAAGCTTGTAAGTGAGGACATTAGCGCAGTAGAAGCTATGCTTGTGGCAAGATTCATGATGTATCCCAGCGTTTATGGACACCACGTTTCAAGAATTGCCACGTGTATGTTTAGAAAGGCTATAGACAGAATAATAAACGAAGGTATAATTAAGCCAGAGGATCTGCTAAAGCTAGATGATAATACCATATTCACTTACTTAACTAAAGACAGATTCTCAAATGAAATAGCCAAAAGACTACTCGAGAGAAAATTGTTCAAAAGAGCTTTTTATCATGGAAAAGATTTGTTTCATGAGCAATGCTTAAAGAAATTTTGTGAAAAAAGAAACGATTATAGATTTCTAAGTAAAATTGAAAAGGAAATAGCAGAGGAGGCTAATGTTCCAGAAGATTATGTGATACTAGATATACCTGGCCCTTTTTATCTCGAGGAAAGCAAATTCCCGATTTTATACAACAACAGGCTTAAAAAGATTTGTGAAGTTTCAAAACTTGTAAAAATTTTAATAGACGCTCAGTGGGACCACTGGAAGATTGGTGTTTACACTATTAAAGAATATGTTGAAGATGTCAGAAAAGTAAGCGAAAATATTTTGTTTAACTTACTTACTTAAATAGCTACTTTTTCTCAGTTTCTTTCTTCATAATAGTATAACCGCATTTGCCGCATGAATATCTACCTTTGTGATTCGCCATAAAAATGCCAGCACCACACCTCGGGCAAAACATGCTTTTCCTTTTAATTTTGCTTCCTTCAATTATATATAGCTTATGTCTCCTTAACATTTTTAATACAAAGCTTTCTTTGGATTTTCTCAAGTTTTTTTAAAACTTCCAGAGAACTATAAATCTTCACATAAACAATTGATTCTTTCTTACCAAACTCCTGTTTTATTTTATCAACAACAACCATTTCAGGATTAACATCAAAATTTGCAACAACTAAGTTTTTAACATCCTCCCTTTTTGGCGTTGATTCTGAAAATACCCTGAGATAAATTTCCCTTCTATCTAGTAACTTATTTTCCCTATCACTTATTATTTCAAACCTCATAATAATCATATGAAAATGTTTAGTTTTATATAAAATGTTTAGGTGGGAGGAAGAGCACAAAAAACTTATTGAGGAGTTACTCGATGAAGGTCTTCTGAGAGATAAAAGAATTAGGAGAGCATTTGAGGAACTGCCAAGACATATGTTTGTTCCAGAAAGTGTTAAGCGCTATGCATTTGAAAACAGGCCATTGCCGATAGGATGCGGACAAACAATTTCCCAACCTTCAATCGTCGCAAAAATGACAGAATTGCTAGATCCTAAGCCTGGAGATAAGGTGCTTGAAATAGGCACTGGTTCGGGATGGCAGGCTGCTATACTTGCAAGAGTTGTTTACCCTGGCAAGGTTTACACTGTTGAGAGAATAAGTGAGCTTGCCGAATTTGCAAAAAAGAATCTTGAGACAGCAAATATAAAAAATGTTGAGGTTATTGTTGGAGACGGAACTTTGGGTTATAAGAAGGAGGCTCCCTATGATAAAATAATTGTTACTGCTGCTGCACCAGAAATTCCCGCACCACTAATAGAACAACTAAAAATTAATGGCAGGATGGTTATTCCTGTAGGTTCAGCATATATGCAGGAGTTACTATTAATTATTAAGAAGGATAGTAACGATTTTGATGTATATAGGCACGGTGCTTGTGTATTTGTCAAACTAATTGGGACATATGGTTGGAAGAGATAGAATCAGAAAATTAAAGAAACTAGCAAAAAAATATGAAAATTCAGCTTTAGCAATATTTTTTGGAGATCCAAATTTAAAATATTTTCTCGATAGAGATATATCAACAGCCTTGCTTTTGGCTATTAGCGACAATGTTACTCTTTACTTATCTGAAATGGATAAATACCTCGCTGAGGATCTGCAAAGAAACAATGGCTTGGAAGTTAAGATATACGATAGGTTAGGGAAAATTTTTGAGGAAGCTAAAGGAGAAGGTATCAAGGAAATTGGGCTGAATTATAGTAGAGTGGCTATGGATATTGGCTCTAAACTTTCAAAAAAGTTTAAAATCTTTGATATTTCAAAGGATTTGGAGGAGATGAGAAGTATTAAGGATAAGGAGGAGATTAGGAGAATAAAAAAAGCTTGCAGAATTGCAAATAACATAATAGAGAGTTTGGTTATTGAGGATGATGAGCAAAGCATAGCAGCAAGTTTGATTTATGAGGCAAGACTTAGCGGTTATAAAGAGGCTTTCGACCCGATTGTTGCTTCTGGTGCAAATTCTGCTTTACCTCATGCAAAACCTTTAAATAAAAAAGTAGAATCTCCTCTAATAATAGATTTTGGAGTTATTTATGAAAATTATTGCTCAGATCTCACAAGAACTTTCATTTTAGAAGAGCGAGGTGAAATAGTAGATGCTTTTAATGCTGTAAGTGAAGCAAAAAAAGAAGCTTGCAAAGTTATAGGAGATGGTGTAAGGGTTATCGAGGTTGATAAAGCTGTTAGAGACGTTTTAAGAGAATACGGCTATGAAAAATTTTTCCTTCACTCAACGGGGCATGGTATAGGCATAGAAGTGCATGAAGCTCCTCACATTTCGAGAAATAGCAAAGAAGTGCTTAAAAATGGAAATGTTTTCACAATCGAACCAGGGATTTACATTACTAGGAAATTTGGTATTAGAATTGAAGATGTTTACCTGCTTGAAAGGAATAGGGTAAAAATTTTAAGTAGAAAATAGTCGAAAAATTCTAAAAACTGAATATTTTTTGAATCTTCATCGAAGATTAAAGTTGTTTTTCATAACTTTTAGTTCCTCCTTCGCAAATCGATCAAAGATTTATAAATTTTAAAATTTTTCATTATGAATCTTGGGGATAATTAGTTTGAGCAGTATCTATTTGACTAAACCTTTTCTTTCTAGTCTTAATTAAAAACACAACAACTAATAGTGCTACAACTCCGAGTATACAGAAAATTAAAGTTAAATTTTAACTCCTGCGACTCAATATAAGCATGTTCTCTATCCATAAGATCAAGCATATTTAAATACTTTGTTGTCTTCTCTTATTTTCACAACTTCTGCTTTAGTTATTTTTCCAGGCATCTCTAAAGTATATTCAAATTTCATACCCATTTAGCATTGCTTATGTTGTTTTGTTATAAAATTCCTTACAAAGATCTATTAAATTTTTCTCAAAACCGCTTACATTAAATAATTTTGAAATTTCTTGAATTCTGAAAAATCATAAACAGCTTTTATTTTGGATAAACCACTCCCTCCACTTTCTGTTCTATGCTTACACTTATACATCTGCTTAGAAAAATGATAATAATCAAAA
>CAZWFW010000049.1:0-6678 GCA_964633445.1 Candidatus Undinarchaeota archaeon
AGGTCTGTACGGAGCACGGGTAGCAAAAATGCCATGTTTTTTCTTATCCAAGAAAGGGTTCTATGGATAGTCTATATTCATTAACCATATGAAAATGGATCTGTCCACTTAACATAAACACCACCTCAAATAATTATAATAAAGCATAAATAACTTGCAAAACAAATTCCAATGCTTAATAGCATTTTTTGCATTTATTGAGCAAAAGAATATCTTTATTCTTTGCTTGAAGGAAGAAAACAAAGATTCAACTTTACTCCTTATTCCAAATGCCTGGCATTTATAGCTAAGTCCTAAGCTTTTCATTGCATTTATTAGCCAAGGTGCTCTGTCAATAATGAACTTAGGCCTATTTTCGCAATATTTAAGGACTTCAGCAATGAATAGCTTAGTTGTTAGAAAATTTCTTGATGGATAAACCCTCATTGCTATTAACTCGTTTCTCTCAACATCTATTGCCGCATAAACGTAGTAATTCTTACCATTAGCCTTGACAACCGTTTCATCTATTGCAATTAATTTTCTTGGCTTCTTCTCCGCAACTATCGGCAATTTCTCTTCAAATTTCTTTATCCATTTATGAACAGCTGATTTTGAGACTGGGCAAAGTTCTGAGAGAATTTTTGCAGTTCTTCTTACTGAAGAAGTTTGCAAATAAATTGCTATGCCGAGAATTTTTATTTCTATTGGTATTTTATTTCTTTCGAAAACTTCAAGCCTTTTTATTAGATTTTTAACTTTTATTGCCTTCATTGCGTAAGAATTTAATGATTTTGAAGAATTTATAATTTGCTTAAGTGGACAGATCTTGAAAATGATAAATTAAAAATATATGTGAAAATCCTTCCAAATCCTTTAGTCCTTCAGAATATTCAGAAAAATCTCAACTACGCCTTTAACACCTCTGGCTGCAGTGGTTGTATTGGTGTCTCCTTCGTATCTTTAAATGGAGAGTGTATAACCCCAATTGGTTTATAAGTGATAACACTGGTCATGGTTTATGGATAAATAATTTTTCCACTATCCTTATGAGTTATATAACCTTCAAATTTATCAACATATCCTTTTATTTTTCTCCCAATTTTCCTTGCAATCTTGTAGCATCTGCTGGAGTCTTTGATTATTATAAAGTCGTAAATTTCCTTTTTTAAAGGATAAAAGTTTAGGTCATATTCCAATGCTGCATGCCTAATCGCAATGCCAGCATCTGCATATCCCTCGGCAATCATTTTCGCAACGTCTTCGTGTGCATAGACATTTTTAACGAATCTAAAGTTGGGAAACACTTCCTTCAGGAGAAATCTAGTTGCTGAGCCAACATTTCTACCAACAACTCTAATATTTCTTCTCTTTCTAATATCTTCTATGTTTCTGAGTTTGATTCTCTTGTAGACAATGCCGATTTCCCTTATATAGCCCCTTAAAACAATTACCTTATTTTCAAGCCAAAAGTTTTTAAGAAAAGGAACATTATAACCATTAGAGGCTTTATCGTAAAGATGCGATCCCGCAACCTTTGCGAAGTCAAGCATTAAAAATGCTAAACCACCCGCAGAACCTTGCCATGTAACATCAAAGTTCAACGCATTCAATATTTTTTCGGCAAGAGGATCGTTACTACCAGCAAATTTATGATAAGGGTCACTAAACCTGCTTAAAAGCATCTTTGCATATTTTGTTAGCCTGCTTCCCCTTGCATCACTAATAACAAGTTTTTTATTAACTAAACTTTCAAACTTCGCAAGGTTTGTCCAGAGTGTTGAGTATGGTATATTTAACTCCTTGGCAACTTTATTAATAGATTTCAATTCGCCTATCAGCCTAAGAGTTTCTATTATGTCGGAAAAATTACCAAATTTATTTTGAAATTCTGATTTTTGCGATCTTTCGATCATAATATGAAAAAATTCAGGAAAATATTTAAATATTCTTATCAAAATAATGATAACGTATAAAATGAAGGAAAAGCTTGTTTTAGGCGTAACATCCGCGATTTTAATAGCATTGTTTACATCTTCCTTAATCTTGAAGAATACAGATATTATTAGCAGTGAAAAGACGAACAAAATTTTTGTCTGCTCAGGTGCTGGTTTAATGAAGCCAATGAACGAGCTTATAGATAAGTTTGAGGAGGAAAGAGGTATTGAAATTGAAGTTCACTACGGAGGTAGCGCAGAATTATATGGTATCCTTTCTGCAACTGGTTGCGATATTTTTGTTCCAGGAGATTACTACTACACGAAAATTGCAATGGATAACGACTACTTAGTAAACGAGACCGTTAAAAACATAACCTTGCATATTCCCGTAATAGCCGTACCGAAGGGAAACCCTAAAAATATAAACTCACTTGAGGATTTAGCTAAAATAGGCGTTAGAGTAGCTCTCGGCGATCCTAAAGCATGTGCAATAGGAAGAGTTGCTAAGAAGATTCTTGAAGGGAGTGGACTCTGGGAGAATGTTAGCAGAAATGTTATTGTCTTCACACCAACCGTTAATCAACTTTTAATATATATAGCGACTGGACAAGCTGATGCCGTAGTAATATGGGAGGATATGACTTCATGGGCTGAAGGAAAAGGTAAAATAGAGGTTATAGAGATACCTAAAGAAAAAAACATAATTAAAACTATCCCAACCGCCGTAACGATTTTTGCTAAAAAAGAAGGAAAATATGAGATTGCAAAGGCGTTTAGTGACTACATAGCAAGCGAGGAAGGATTAAAGATTTGGAAGAAGTGGGGGTTTAAGCCTTGCAAGGGATAGAATTTCTAAAATTTCGAAATTTTTGTACAGTAATAGCTTTTCTTTTCACATTAACACTCCTTATAGCCATTTCTTTGCTATTTATAATACCGGATAAAGGAGACATTTTAAAAGCTATTAGGAGCGAGGAAATGGTATACTCACTAAAACTGTCCATAACAACCTCATCCATATCAACAACTATCATTTTGCTTTTTTCTGTACCAATTGGCTATGCATTATCTAGGTTTTCATTCCCCAGCAAGAATGTAGTGAAATCGATACTTGATTTGCCAATAGCTTTTCCTGAACTTGTTCTCGGATTATGTCTTCTGCTACTTTTTGGTCAAACACTTGTGGGCAAGTGCTTGGAAAATTTGGGCATAAAAATTGTTTTTACAAAACTCGGAATAATAGTCGCTCAAGTATTTACAGCATTGCCATATTCAACAAGAGTATTGTACGCAACTTTCGAATCTATAGACCCTAGACTTGAACTTGTTTCGAGAAGTTTGGGTTATGGGGAATTTGAAACATTTAAAAATGTGACTCTTCCTCTGGCAAAACCGGGTATATTCGCCTCAGCAATAATAGCATTTGCAAGAAGCATGGGCGCTTTCGGTGCTGTACTTTTGCTTGCTGGAGGATCATTTATGAATACAGAAACCCTACCAATTACGCTTTATCTTAACATCTCTTACGGTAATATGGCTATGGCGATTACAAGTGGGATTTTACTAGTAGTTATATCTTTTATAGCCATTTTTATATTTGAAAAAGTGGAAAGGGACAAGCTATGAGTTTAGCTCTAGAATTGAAAAATTTGTTTGTAAGTTTAAGGGAATTTAGGTTAGAAGACATAGATTTAGAGGTGAATAACGGAGAATACGTAGCAATAATTGGTCCAACTGGAAGTGGCAAATCCGTCTTACTTGAAACAATAGTTGGCTTCTATAAACCAACTCGAGGCAAAATTTTCATTGAAGGTAGAGATGTTACCCTCTTACCTCCTGAGAGAAGGGAGGTAGGCATAGTTTATCAAGATTACGCTCTTTTCCCGCATATGAATGCCTTTAAAAATATAGCATATGGGCTTAGAAAGAGAGGACTTTCGAATAAGGAGATCAGAAGGGAGGTTGAAAGAATTGCAAAGGTTTTAAAAATAGAACATCTTCTCCACAGAAAACCTGAAACTTTAAGCGGAGGCGAGCAACAGAGAGTTGCTATTGCAAGAGCTTTAGTCATTAAACCGAAACTTCTGCTTTTAGACGAGCCTCTCAGCGCTTTAGACGTTAAGATGAGAGAAGACCTAAGAGAGCTTATCAAAGAAGCTACTAAGGAATACAATGCGACTGTTTTGCACGTGACACACGATTTTGAGGATGTCTTCAATCTAGCAAGCAAAGTTGTTGTTATGAGACGGGGAAGAATCTTGCAGATAGAGAAACCGAATGATATATTTAGCAAACCGACAAGTGATTTTATAGCGACGTTTGTTGGCGCAAATGTTTTTCGTGGTGTTATCAACAGCAAGAAAGACGGATTAACAGCTATAAAGGTGGGGGATCACATACTTTGGTCAAAGGATCACGCTGAAGTGGGTGAGCATGTTAAAATAGCGATTAGACCGGAAAGCATAATTATCTCAGATAAACCGCCGAAAAACTTAGAGAGGAACGTGATTCCTTGCTCCGTTGGTGAAGTAAAGAGAAGTGCTAATTTAATCTGGTTTACGTTAAACGCTAAAGGTTTAAAGATAAAAGCGGCTGCAACGCCGAATTTCCTTGATTTTTTAAATATTAATTTCAGAAGAAAAGTTTTTGCTATATTTGAAGCTGAAAACGTTAAAATAATAGATAGGAATAGACAAGATAGCTAACAACCTATCTTAGCATTTATGGAATAAGCAAATAGTTCCGCAATTTGCTTCATGAATAGAGGTTCCGTAGCTACAATATCGTATGCTGTAATTATACCGATAAGCCTGTTATCCTTTGTAACTCCTAATTTCTTTATTTTATTTTTCACCATTAGCATAGCAGCTTCCTCGACACTAGCCTCATGATCTATCGTTAATAAGGGGGAGGACATCACATCCCTCACTTTAATCTCTACAGGATCTTTCCCCTCAGCAACAACTTTTGTTAAGATATCCCATTTAGTTATTATACCTTTAGCTTCATTATTTTTAATAACAATTAAACTCCCAATACTGTGCTTTCTCATCAATTGAGCCGCATCGATTACTCTGGCTTCAGGATCTATTGTTATTACATGTCTTTTCATGATATCTCTAACTAACAAAGGCATCGCTCCGAAAAACTAATGTTAATTTATGCTATAAATAATTTATGTTTTGTATCACTTTTTTGTTACTTACAGCTTATACCTAGGCAAGAGCTGCTCTGTGACTTTTTAGCAAAAATAGTTAGAAAATTTAAGGAAAAATTATTTTAGTAATTTGCTTCAGAAGAGCTGTAGAGATAAACAAAAAATATAAATTCCTAATCTACAAGTTTTTAAGATGATCAGGATTTTGCGTGTAAATCTTAAAGCCTATGGCGATATGAAAGATATAACGGAGGAGGTCAGAAGATTTGTTAAGGAGTGCGGAAAACGGGAGGGTGCTGTGCTAGTTTTTGCAAGAGGATCTACGGGTGCTATAACAACTATAGAATATGAACCTGGATTAAAAAAGGATTTTCCAAGGATTATGGATAAAATAGCACCTTATAATGAAAACTATGAGCATCACAAGACATGGGGTGATGATAATGGTTCAAGTCATGTAAAAGCAGGTATTATTGGACCAAGCCTCGTAGTTCCTTTTAGGGATGGGGAATTATTGCTAGGAACCTGGCAACAAATAGTAGTTATAAATTTTGACACGAGATCAAGAGAAAGGGAGATAATACTTCAGATTCTATAGTATTAAATAAATTGCAGAAAAGGGAACTAGTCCCAGTTACATTTTTTAGTTATGCGGTAATGTATGATGTCTACTGAAGAGAGTTTAAGTGGATAAAACATAGAAAGATCACTTGTTTCTTTTTAATAGGAAAGTGAATAATAATTTTAAAATAAAAATTGAGTTAGCATAAATGTAACGCTCCAGCTAGAAAGGAAAAATATGCTACAATCGATTGTTTTAGGGCTTGTAGATTCGACAAGTCCCTGTGCATTATCTATTCTGTTATTTCTGGTTGGCTTTTTGTTTCTAACTGCTCTCAGAAAAAATATTATAAAAAATTCTGTTTCTTTTATAGTAGCTTTATTCGTCACTTTATTTGTCTTTTGTGAAGGGTTACTTAGCCTAAATCCAATCTCTTTTTGGGTGATCGATTTGATCGGAAGGATTTTAACTTTAATTTTGGGAGTTTATGGTGTTACTCGTTTCTTTTATGAGAAAGAAATTTTTCAAAAAATAGACAAGCATATTTTATCTTTCCCTGTCGCAATACTATTTGCTGTTCTGTTATCGGTTCGTTTCCTTTTTTGTTCACCAGGCACAGCTATGATTGCTATAGTTGGAGGAATATATCTTGGTTCCATCTTTCTATATCTTTTTGGACTTATCTCTCCTTTGGTTGTAGTTTCATTGATTACCTATGCTTTGGGTGCAAAAAATGAAGAAGTAATCGATAGAGTCAGATTTTTAAGATTTATTGGAAGTATCGCCCTGATATTAACTGTTTTTGTTTTATGATTTTCTGCTTCCTGCCAAATTATGGGGACTCTAACCCCTCATTAACTTTTTGACTTTTGAAAATTAGTAAGTTGGCAGGCTCTTAAACTTAAAAATTTTTAAACTACTAATAAGATAATAGCAAAATATAACCCGCCGTAGCTCAACGGGAGAGCGTCCGGCTGTAGTGCTAAATAAAAAGGGCGCAGTGACCGGAAGGTTGGGGGTTCAAATCCCCCCGGCGGGAC
>CAZWFW010000050.1:0-6652 GCA_964633445.1 Candidatus Undinarchaeota archaeon
TTTTCGTAGACATTGATAGACACCTTGTAGCTTGTAGCCGCAACATATTTATATTCTTTCTTCCAAATATAACTTGGCCCGTGACTGAAGCATCGAAACCCAACAGCTTGAAGTTGGGTGATGTGATGGATTCGGACTAAGGATGTGGGGTTTTCCTTCCCCGAAAGGGGATAAGATCAATGATTTACTTCCGATGAACCCTGAGGGAGTTGAGGTTGATGTGTCCTAAGGCGGACATGTGTCTACGAAAGACCGTGTTTGCTGAACCTCTAAATATTCTTAAATTCCATATAACTAATAAGATTTAGAAATTAAAATATTAGAAATGATGAAGCTGAAATTTGGTGTTGCGTTTGTCATATTACTTCTTAATTTACTATTTTCAGATGCGTTTGCAAGGGTTTTGATTGTTAATGAGGTAACCTTAGAAGAAGGTTACTTGAGAATGAAGGTTACCGTTGAAGCCCCATCTTTGGAGAATATATATTACCTGAGCAGTCACATTGTAAGAAAAGGGTTTTTTTCAGAATCTAAGGAAGGTTTGAAGGTTAAAGATATTTATTGTGGCAGATGTAAGGTCATTGGTGTAGTTCCCTTACCAACCGAAACCATATTCAAAATACAGCCATTTAACAAAAGCTTTACTCTCAAGCTAATTGTTGAGGGATGTGAGGTAGATAGAAAGCTTTACAGAACGGTTTATTTACCGATTTTCAAAGATGAAAATAGCTACTATATCCTTAAGCTAAGAACGGACGAAGTCCCATATTATTTTGACCCACCACCAAAAAAAGAAAATGAGTACTTTGTTTGGGAGGATCCTGATAGCGTGATGATAGAATTTTCATCTTTACCTTTCAGCCTTCCTTTCAGAGTAGTATATCTACCCCTTATTATTGCTTTTATAATCATAGGATCGAAGCTCGTTTATACTTATGCTATTCCCCGCAAATCCGCCATAATCCAATACGCTACGCTTAATGACTATACATTTACGGCAAATGAAGGAGTAATAGCTATGGCAACAATAGAAAATACAGGAAATACGAGATTTCTGGCAAAGGCTATAATAGAGCTGTATAATCCCGACGGATCACATATCTTTTCTAAGGTATTTGAAAAAGAGCTTAAGAAGGGAGAGACGTTTAATATCTCGCATAGATTCACAATTCTACCAAACTGGCAGAAGGGTGTGTATAAACTGAAATTTTTGTTATATGAGAAAGAAAAACTGTACGATGAGAAAATTCACGAGTTCACAGTTAAGTAATTTTCTTAGCAACATTTTATGATATAATTTTATGATCGAAATTATCTTCCTTGGCACATGCTCGGGAATTCCAACGAAGTACAGGAGCCACCCTGCAATTGCTCTAGTCAGAAATGGTGAAATTCTGCTTTTTGATTGTGGTGAAGGGACGCAAAGGCAATTAACTTTTGCAAACCTCAGCATCATGAAAATCTCAAAAATCTTCATTACTCATTTTCATGCAGATCATTTTGCTGGATTAATGGCTTTACCGCAATCAATGCTTTTGCTTAATAGAAAAAAACCACTTTATATTTACGGTCCTGAGGGAATAGATGAAATCGGTGAAGTAATTCTAAAGTTGGCTGGTTATGAGCTAGATTTTGAGATTAGGTTTATCGAGGCAAATGAGGGTGTCGTTTGCAAAGAAAAAAATTACATGATTAAGGCAATAGAGGTTAACCATTCCATACCGACACTAGCATATTGTTATGAGGAAAATCCTAAAAGGAAGTTCTTGGTCGAAAAAGCTAAGGCTATGGGGCTAAAACCGGGGCCTTGGTATAAAAAGTTGCAGATGGGTGAGGAAGTACTCTACGAAGGTAAATTAATAAAGCCTGATGACGTTACGAAAATTGTTAAGGGTAAGAAAATTGTTTATAGTGGAGATACAACATATTGCGAAAAATTAATTGATTTTGCAAAGGATGCAGATTTACTTATACATGAGGCTACGTATGCTAGCAACATGCAGAAGAAGGCTAGGGAGGTTATGCACTCCACTTGTATAGATGCTGCAAAAATTGCTAAAAAAGCGAACGCAAAAAAACTGATTTTAACACATATTTCAGCAAGATATAAGGATGCAAGTAAGTTGCTTGAAGAAGCTAAAAAAATCTTTAAAAATACTGAGATTGCGAAGGATTTCATGAAAATTGTTTTAAAGTGAACTACCCCGTCCCTTACGGACGGAGCTTCCCCTTGGCTATTGTGTGAGGCATCTGTTTTACAATTCTTCCTTCTTTGCTTCCAATTTTTCTAACCAAATCATTTCTCTTCTTCCTCTGCAAGTTTCTTCTGATATGCGCATATTTTCCTCTGAGAAAGATGAAGAGTTACAACAGGGCAGTAATAGCATCTATGCTAAGCGGTAGCTCATTCAATCGAATTTGACTTTAAATATCTTAACCTCCCCGTTTCCGAAAACTTTAACTAACTTAAAGTGCTCAAGACCAGCTCCATCATAGAAGTAGAGCCTCGTGAAGATGCAATTCTTAAGCTTCTCGTCCATGTAGATAGCCACCTGATATCCTGGAAAAACCCAGAGTAATCCTTTATCTTCAGCTTTATCGCTTGTAAACTTTAAGGGCAAACCGCTCACATAAGCAACAACCTCGCTAATGTTCTGCAAACCAACTACTTTATTTTCTTCAACATTAACTATCACTCTTTGAGCTAGGAATTGTTTGGAGGTTTCATTGACAACTAGAATTATGCCGGAGTTGGCTGTTGCAGGATAGAAGTAGTATGTTACGTTTCCTTCCTGCCGCTTGTTAGCTAAATATAAAATTTGATATACCCTTGGCTTTCCTGCTTGCAATTCAGGATCCCATGAGCCAAAATACGAAAGCCAATAGAATTTCCCTATGAGGTCGGCGGATGCTATAAAATACATTTCACTTGCTTTTGTAGGACAATTATCCCTCAGGTTATACTTCTTACAGATCGTTTCATTAAGCTCCATGTATTTCTTCAACCTTTGAATTGCTAGGCTTTCATTATCTGTTGAAAAAACGAAGCCCATGTCCTGAATTCTTTGGCTAATTGGATATGGTGGACCTCCATAGTGGGCGCCATCTGCAAAAGCCCTTCTCTCGGCAATTGCAGTAATCCAATGCCCAGGATCCCACCAAGTAGCTACTAAAGCATCTTCTGGAGTATTTTCCTTCAGCCAGGTTAAGGCTCCATACCAAGCGTCATCCATACTAGGAGTTGTGCTTTTAGCAATTGAATAAGAAATCCTTAAATCTTTAACTAAAAGGAAAGCAACGACTAATAAAAACGCTATTGCTAAATAATTTTTCTTAAAACTCTTATCCAATAATTCTGAAATGTATACCCCAGAAACAATTGCAGCTGGTACTGTAAGCAGAAGTATGAATCTTATACCTTTGAATGTGCCAAGAAATATTAGAATGAACCATATACCAGCTAAAATCAGATCTTCAATCTCCCATTTTCTTTTTAACAATGACATAGGCTTTGCAATTAGCAACCAAATAAAAGGTAAAAGGAATGCTACGTATCCTAGCCTTGGTATGTAATCTGAATTAATACCATTTTTTGCTATTAACAAAAATGTTGGGGATTGCATTTCAGCAACAGATATGAAGACATTGGGACCTTTCCCAGCTCCTGCTCCTCCGGTAGGTGTTTTTAGCTTCAATACAGATATTGGGTAATTCATAAGTGAAAAAATGTATTTGGGGTACTTTAGCGAGCAAAAAGCTATAGAAAATAATAATATTAGAAGGAATGTGAATAAAATTCCTTTTTCATTTGCATCGAAAAACTTTATCTCTATTTTCGCATATCTCTTTAATATAGTCTTTAAAACTAATGCCACAGCTACACATGCTCCCAAAATAAAAAGTACATAATCTCCCGGCCATATCATTTTGAAAATAAGGAAAGATAATCCAGTCAGCAAGCAATAAGTCCACGTCTTTATCGTTAATTTATTTCCCTTAATACTTTTGAAAGCCTTTATAGACAATGCAAAAAAAACAAGGGGCATCAATATAACAAAGCAATCGGTATCGCAGAAACCAGCCATTGTTCTCTGCAGGAATATTGGCGCTGTGCCTATTAGCAAAGCTGAGAATAATCCAGCTTTCTCATCCTTCAAATCCCTAGCAATCGAATAAGCTGGAAATACGGCTAGACTTGCAATTATTGCTGGCACATATTTGCATACCGTCAGAAAATCTACATGTGTAAACAAATTTGCAAGTTTATAGCTGTATACAAGAACATATTCAAATAGGTTAAATGTCCAAGGTCTTCCTGCAGGATAATAGCTCAGGTCGTCCCATGCAGGTCTATAACCATTCTCCGCAATAAATTTGGCATGTCTATACCAGAAATAAGGGTCATACGCTAAAAGATATTTGTATTTTGCAGAAAATAATCTTAATTCTAAGGAAAAAATAAAAATCAAGACTAAAAGCAGGAGGGTTAGAAGCTTCCCTCTATTTTTTGCGAACTTTCCTAGTTTCTTACAAGCATTCTTAATTCTAGATAAATCAACCTCAATTTCTATTTCATCTTTTTTCTTTGTCATTGAAATTATTGATGATTGCCTATATAAATAGTTTTAAATTTCTATAAAATGTGTTAAATAGAACATTCTCGTTGCCCTGAAAGGTAATAAGCTTAAAATTTTTATGCATATATTTAATTAAACCAAAGATGATCGTTGCATGTAGCGGTGCTAATGAACTTGCAAAAAAGGTTGCTAAATTGAAAAATTTAGAGGTTATGGAAGTAGAATCATACAAGTTCCCAGATGGGGAAGTTTATGTGAGGTTGCCAAAGCAAGAACTGCCAGAAGATGTTATTGTTATGCAAAACTTCTACCCTAATCAAAACGACAAGCTTGTCGAGTTTATTTTGGCTTGCGATTCTGCTTGTGACTACGGCGTAAAAAGAATAAAAGCTATTTTTCCTTACTTTGCCTACGCAAGGCAAGATAAAAGGTTTAAAGAAGGGGAAGCTATAAGTATTAAGGCTATTGCTAAAATCCTTAAGGAGTTTAATGTTAAGGAAATAATTACCATTGATGTTCATTTTCATAGAAAAGAGGGAGAGTTCGATTTTTTTGGGGTAAAAGGCTACAACATTGCTGCAACAGATTTGCTGATTGATTATGTTAAGAGGAATTATTGTAAAGATTTCGTTACTGTTGCGCCAGATATAGGGCAAGCAAAAGCTTTGGGAAAAGCTGAATACTTTGAGAAGGAAAGGATAAGCGGTGATGAGATAATAATGAAGAAAAGAGATATTGATGTTGAAGGAAAAAATGTTTTAGTGATTGATGATATGATAAGTACAGGTGGCACTATGATTGAGGCCTGCAAGCTTGTTAAAAAAATAGGGGCTAAGAAGATATTTGCTGCATGTACACATGGTTTATTTTTAAGGAATTCTTATGAAAAACTAAAGGAGATTGTCGATGATGTTATTGCAACCGATACTATTCAAAGCGAAGCAAGTAAGGTCTCTGTCGCTTCTTTAATTGCAAAATATCTATGTAACACTAATAACGATCTATGAGGAAATTCCAATTTTTAGAATTTGCAACTGCAGATATAGCATTTGAGGCTTACGGTAAAAATTTAAACGAGCTTTTTGAGAATGCCGCAATAGCATTATTTGAAATAATGACAGATATAAATAAGGTTGAAGCTAAAAAAAGCGTTAGAATAGAGATTGATGGAAGTAATGTGGAAGAATTGCTTTTTAATTGGCTCAATGAGCTAATTTTTTACGTTGACGCTGAAAATATGTTTTTTAGCAAATTTAAAGTTAAAATCAATGAAGAACAATGCAAATTATATGCGGAATGCAAAGGAGAAAATATAGATCCTGAAAGGCATGAGTTAAGAACACAGGTTAAGGCGTGCACATATCACAAACTTAAAGTTGAAAAAGAGGAAGATAAGTGGGTCGCAAGGGTTTTGGTTGATGTTTGATTTTCAGAATTTAGCTCAAAATTTATGCTTTAGAGCAATAATTTTCAGCAGATATCTCAATCAAAACCTTGCAACCTTTCTGTAACTTTCTAATTATTTTCCTATTCAGATCAGAGGCTGCTTTATTTGCCTTTATACAAAGAGTTTTTTCGCAAATAAAATTGCTTTTTCTAATAACAATCTCTTTAGGATGCGTAAGCATGAGCTTGCTCGAGCCTTTGCCAATTATTGTATCCTCTAAATCATTAGCTTTTATTTTTATTTTAATAATAGCGTTATCGTCTTTTAGCAACGATTTGAAATCATTGGGAAAATCTGAAGGTGCTTTGTCTGCATTAACGGCAATAATGCAATCTGCCCTTTTACTTATTTCAGCATCTTTTGTTATGCCAATGGTAGTGCTATGCTTTGCAGTTATGTTTTTATGGCCAGAGGCTATAATTACAAGTTTCATCTAGCTCATAACTCTTTTGACACCTATATAAAGAAAAACTTCAGAATTTTGTGTACCATTTATTCTTTTAATAATTTTTCTTTAAAATAGGTTAGGTAATGCTCTCTTATTAACTTTTTGACTTTTGAGAATTAGTGTAGTTGATAGGCTATATTTTTGTAATAATAAGTTTTATTAAAAATAAATGGATAAGAT
>CAZWFW010000051.1:0-6650 GCA_964633445.1 Candidatus Undinarchaeota archaeon
AATCCCGGCCCGGGCGCTTTTGCAAGTGTTCTGCGCCCGACTCGTGTTTATAAATAAGTATGTTAATTTCTTTTGTATAAATAAGCGCGGAAAGCAATTTGAGGATACTCTGAGGAAAATTATCAACAACACTAAATTTTAGACAAAGGTAGCAAAAAGATATACTTGGAATATTAACTTCTGGATTGTTGATTTCATAGATTACCTGTGCTCAATGATCTTGAGAACTAAATAATTTGGATCAACATATACAAAAATGATAGGATTGGTTAAAAAATTTTGTGAGATCCCTAAAAATGTTGATTGCTGCATGCAAAAAACTTCGCATAGCTTTTTAGGCATGATGAGCAAATGAATTGTTTTGAGCTTTATTTGGTTATTTAAAGCTATAACAAAGTTTTTCTTCTCAATATTAATGTAGGGGCTTACAAATTGGAATTTGATGCTTAAATTTGTTTGAGTTTTATTATAAATATTGGAGGTGGATTATTTGGACAGTATCAATTTTAATAGTTTAATAGATAATAACAAGAAGAAATTTATTTACGCCCTTATTTTCAGAAAAAGAAGCATTCTCCCTTTAAGAGAACAAGCAAAAATTTTAGCGTATCTCAATTACTTTGAGGTTTTAAGGGAATTCAAACCATATTTACTTGATTTGAGAAAGTTTTTTGAGGAAAAAGGCTTTAGAATAAAAATTAAGGAAGTTTTAAGGCCTGAAGGGGTATATCATTGGAAAATAACAAATTTTATAGCATTTAAAGGATTCGCTACAGGTAGAATTATCGCCGAGTTTTCGGAGTTTTCTGAAATTCTAAAAGTTTACGGAAATTTGAGGATGCGTTATGAGGGGATGAACAGGAAGGGAGTATTGGTGGTGAAGGATAACAAAGGTGCATTAAAGTATATTAGAGCACTTCTTGGTGAATTGAAGAAGCAGGATAAAGAAGCTGAGAGAGAAGTTATAGAAATTGAGAAAAGATACAGAGAAAGTATTGGAAAGGAAATTGAGAATTTGCTAAAACCAACGTTTCCTAAAGGAAAAAGATATAGATATGTCAGATTCCCAAATGTTGTTTATGCTGTTGACTTAAAAAAATTTTTGAAAAGTAAGCTAAATATCACAAGGGAAGATATTTCTCTTTTCGTTTTAGTTTACATTCTTCTTGTGAAAAGAAGGCCATGGATTACAGAGGAGGAGTTGATAAGGTTATGTGAATCTCTAGCAAAATTTAAAAGGATCGATATTAGGAAGGCAAGAATTAGAAACATACTGGAGGAGGTTTCAGAGAAAAAATTCGAAAATCTGGTTAGAGAAACGGAAAAGAAAAAATTAAACGATTTAGAAAAAACTAAATACGAAATTATAATATCCTTCCCATTACCGCTTAGAGGGAGGCTTCATGTTATTCTTGATGAACTTAATGGTGTTTGCATAAGATTTTCAGCCCATTACGATTTGCATTATGTACCTCGCTCCTTAATAAAGCTGGAAAAGATTTATGGCGAAATTTATAAGAAAGAACTTGAAAAAAGGATAGAACTTGAGGAAGAAATAGTTGGGAAACTTCTAAGGAAATACTACCTTTTATAACCAATTTTTCTCAAAAATTCTGATCTCTCCCTGATGTCATCCTTCCCCTCTATCCCTTTAGTTTTGAATCCGTCAATAACACCCAATACTCCTCTTCCTTGCTCAGTTTCTGCAATTATAACTTGTAACGGATTTGCAGTCCACAGTAAATATTACAAACCTCCGAAATAGCTTTTATCCTATTAAGAACATTTATTGGATAACCGTTGCGCAAAAATATAATAAAACAGTGACCGCATGCTAATTTCAAAGCCTCTTTTTCAGCTTTTTTCTTAAGTTCTTCATCATTACCATCACTGCGAACTAAACATTTGCCGGATGCTTCGCAAAATGCTATACCAAATTTTAAGCTCGGCGATGCCTCAGCGAGAGTTTCATACAAATCTTCAACGGTTTTTATAAAGTGTGACTGGCCTAGAATAACATTGCAATCTTTAGGTATCTCTATTTTAATAACCTTAAACTCGATGTTCATTTTCCTTTTCTTTAGAGATTATCTTTAAACTTTAAAAATTTTATCAAAAAATAAATTATGCGATACAAATGGCTTACACGTGACTGCATGCGGATAATTCCTGAGAATTTTGAAGATTTAATTTGCCTAAGCAAGATAATTAGCGAGGGGGATAAAGTTAGAGCGTGGACTACAAGAAAGGTTAAAATTTGGAACGAAACAACAAAAATAAAAGTAAATTTGCTTATAGAAGTTGAAAAAGTCTTATTCTCGGATTTCACTCATGAGCTTAGAGTTACTGGCAAAATTCTTGAATTTAGTAAAAATGCTGAGAGATTTATAAGCGTCGGTAAATATCACACAATAACCATAAAAGAAAATACATGCTTTGAATTAACAAAGAAGAAGTGGAGTAGTTTTGACTTAGAACTGCTTGAAAGGGCGAGGAAGCGAATTCCAAAGGTTTTAGTAGTTTCTTTGGATGAAGACAACTGTTGTATAGCAAAAACTGACAGATATTGCCTTAAAATAGTAAAGGAAATATCCTCAAACCTGCATGGTAAGCATAATATGGAAGGTAGGGATGAGATATTGAGAAAGTACTTTTCTGAAATTGTTAGGACTATAGAGGAGCAAGAGTTTGAGAGGGTTATTATTGCCGGACCAGGGTTCGTAAAGGAAGATCTGAAGAAGTATATAGATGAAAAAGAAGTTGGGTGGAAAAATAAGGTCATAGTTAAGGACATAAGCATTGGTGGTAGCGTTGGTTTGATGGAGGTTTTAAGAAGAGGATATATAAGCATTGCTGCAAGAAGCTATGATATTGAGAAGCAAATAAGACTAGTTGAGGAGCTGATGAGAAGAATCGCTAGGGACGAAAATGCAACTTACGGTATTAATGAAGTTTTGAAGGCTTGCGAATATGGGGCTGTCAGTTCGCTAATAATTCTTGAGAGCCTATATGTTAAAGGTAAAAGACAAGAAAATAAAAAAGTTGCAAAAATTTTGGAACTTGTAGAAAACACAAAGGGCAAGATAGTTGTTATATATGATAATTCCGAGGCAGGTAAGCAGTTAAAAGCAATTGGAGGTGTTGGGGCATTTTTAAGATTCAAAATCTGCTAAATCATAAGGAATTTTTGCTTTTCGTAGTAGCTTATATATTCCTTCCAGTTATAGGCTTGCCTGCGATAGTAACAAACGCTATAAGCATTTCTCCAGAAACTTTCATTCTTTATTTCTCTGCAATACCGCTTATTTTTCTTGGATATTACTTCGGGGGAAAAATAGAAAGCAGAAATGTTAATGGAGTAATCTATTTATCCGTAATAGCGAGTATGCTTCTGTTTCTCAAATATTTCTCGCTAAAATTTTCAGCAATTTTGGCAATACCTCTTGCCTCCGCAACGATGCTCGCAACTTATTATGCATTAACGGATTTTTCAATAAGATACCCTAAATCGTCTTTACTTATCTCCCTTTCCGCATTAGCATATCTATTAGCAAGTTACGGGTTTCCCTTAAAAAGCTTTAACTCCAAGTTAATTTTTGGCAATGCGCCTCCAACATACGTATTTTACTTTCTTTTCTCAACTACATATCTTTCCTTACTTTCTAAAAATCCGAAGCCTGCTTACATTGTTGCGTCGGTTATCCCATTATTAACGGGGTATAGATGGCAGGTTTTGGCGTTATTTTTAGCGGCTCTTTTTCTCCTTATAGATAAAAGGAAAATTGACGTAAAGCGAACATTTTTATTAATTTCGCTTATTTTTATATTTTTTGCCATCCTAAGCTGGCATTTTGCATTGCTTAAGCATCAAAGCTTCAAAATACCAAGTTACCTAATCATTTCGTATAGAGCTGCATTTACTCTTAGCGTTTTCGAGGAAATTAGCAAACATGCTGGTGAGGGTAAAGGAATAGCACTATTTACAGCGCCAAAATCTAAGCAAATAGTTGCAAAAGAAATTTTTGGTTACGAGCATAGCCTAACATATACTTTGCTTGGAGGCTTTCTTTACGACTTTGGCTTACCTGCATATTTCCTTTCAGCTATCTTTACTGGCTCTATATTTGCACTTCTTAAAAGTAAAGCAAAAAAAGAGAAAAGGCTTCTCTTTTACATATTTGCTGGAATAATGGTGACTTTCGTTGAGACTGGCATAGATTTCGGAGCATTGTTACTCATTTTTAACTTTGTGTGGATAATTTTGCTAGATGAACTACCTAAAGCTTTATTCTTTAAAACAAAGTTAAAACGGTTACATACTTCTTAAAATCCTCCTGTTTCTTTGGTAAGTTACCTAAATCTAATTTTAAATAAGCTGCCCTACCTCCGTAGACTGTTGTTGAGGAAATTGTAATCACTTTGCCGTTGTGCTCTACGAAAATTCCATCAAATGCTTTTTGAGGTTCATGACTTCTTATCAAAAACTTGATGTTTAGTTCTCTTAAGACTCTTTCCGTAATCTCCCTACTAAAGAACACACCCATCCCTCTATCATTGGGATACTCGCCGTAATCTTCATCTATAGGATCGCTCCAAAGAACATCTTCACAAATTCTTTTGCTAGGATTTTCTAAGCTCTCAAGATTCCTTATTCTTGATGATATACCACCGTGCACAAATAGGGCGAATCCTTTCAAAATTGCAGCAATTCTGAGATTAGAGAAAAACTTCGGATAGAGATGGTTCTTAAAATAGGGCTCCCAGCTTATACTCTTTTTCTCTATAACCTCGAAGGGCAAGTTGCATGGGCTCCAGTACCATCTCCCTTCACTATCGTAATCCTCATGATTTCCTTTAAGCAAAATTACTTTATTCCCATACTTATCCATTAGCTTTATTAGTTCCTCAATTATCTCCAATCCCTTGGAACCTCTATCAGCATAATCTCCAAGGAAAATTATTGCGCTGTTCTTAGCATTTTTCTTGAAATCATCAACAATTTTGCAGAAGCTCTCCCAATCTCCGTGCAGGTCTCCAACAACGTATAGGTAATTTGCGTCTAACTTATCCAAGTGTTTCAGCATTTTAGTACTCGATTTCTATCCTACCTTTGCCAGGTAACCAATCAATAACTTTGCCAACGAGCCCCCTCCTCTTCCGGTATTCGAAAATCTCTCTTATGAATTGTGCTTGCTCTGTTCTTTTTATAAGCAATTCCTTCGTTCCAATATCCTTTCTATGATAAAGCTTCCAATCGCTTCTGACATACCTAGTAGCTTTTTCAGCAATCTCTGCAGCCTCTTCAATACTTTCAGCTTTCGCAAAAATTTCAATTACTCTTGAGCCTAAGGTGTAGAGCTTACCTTGCCTTTCGTCAACGCTCGCATAATAAACTTTCGCCCCTAATTCATTTATTTTCTTTTCATCAACCTCAACAACATGACCCTTAGCAATTTCCTTATGCTCAGGATAACCCTTCGGTGCTATACACTTAACTACAGTATCACAATTCTCAACTTCAAGCCTAATCCTGTTAAGTCCGCCCTCTATAATTCTATAGCAGATATCAATGACATCGTTCTGAAGTATTGGGAAAACGTTAACAACCTCAGGATCACCAAATCTTGAATAAAACTCGAGTATTGTAGGCCCCCACTTATCGGTTAACATGAACTGTCCAGAAATTGCGCCTTTATACTCCACACCAGTTTCTTTTCTTATGCATTTAATTGTTTTCTCAATAATTTTGACCGATTCCTCGTACTCCCTCTTGGTTAGGAATGGAAGAATATCTGAAGAATAGATGGATCCCATCCCCCCAGTCTCTGGACCTAGGTCATCATCATACGCGTGGGGATGATCCTGCACTGGTTTAAAAGCTAGAATATGCTTACCATCTGTAAAGCATTGTACCGTATACTCAACACCCTCAACCTTCTCCTCAATCAGAATCTTATCCTCGATATCCTTACTTAAGTTTTGCTCATAAATGCGTTTAGCGTGCTTTTCTTTTACCTCAGCTTTCTCCTTACGTAGATATGCTTGCAAATCAGCAATGACCTTAACACCCTTGCCTCCAGCTTGTCTTGCTGGCTTTATTGCTATCGATTCAGCATACTCCTTGATATATGCTAAAGCATCTTCAACATTTTTAAAAGCCTTGAACCTTAATCTTCCAGGAATTTTATATTTAGCCATCAATCTGCGCATAAACGCTTTGCTCATCTCAATCATAGCAGCTTCCTTCAAAGCCCCAACACAAGGTATGTTATGATCGATTAATGCATTGGTTACTCCGTAAAATTGTGGCTCCTCTGGCCCAACGAATGCAAAATCGGGACTAATCTCTCTAGCAAACTCCAGGATTTGCTTAGCATCAATTAAATTTCCTTTTTTATATCTACCCCCAGTTTCTTTGCAAATTTTAATTATACCAGGGTTTGCTCCTTCAAGAAAAGCATTTAGCTGGATATTTTCACTTTTAGCAAGAGCTTCAGCAATCGCATGCTCTCTTGCCGCTGTTCCTATAAGCAAAATTTTTGTAACCATTATCTTGTTAATTGTGAAACTATATAAAATTTTAGATTTATAGAGGAGATCTGTCCACTTAAGCAAATTATAAATTCTTCAAAATCATTAAATTCTTACGC
>CAZWFW010000052.1:0-6297 GCA_964633445.1 Candidatus Undinarchaeota archaeon
CCAGGCTTTAACTCCTTATATGTCTTTAATCCTTCGGTTGTTAGCGCCCTTGTCTTCTCATCGTAGCAGAAATATCCAACCATTAACTCGCTTTTATTGCTTGTTCCAGCAACAAGGTAATTTAGGCTGTTTGCATAGAAATAATTTATAATCATTCTAATCCTTGATCTTACGTTTGCTTTAGCTATATAATTTCCCTCCCCTAGTTTATTCAAGAAAGCTTCAACAATAGGACTTATCTCAATGTATCTGTAATCTATATCCAAGATCTTACATACCTCCAGAGCATCTTCAATATCTTCTTTCATCGTAACCCCTTTTTCTGGCATTATCGATCCCAAAACCCTCCTATTCCCCAAAGCTCTAACGCAAAGGAATGCTGTAGTAGCACTATCTACACCACCACTTATTCCGACAATTACACCTCTTGCGCCAAAAGACTTGACATAATCTCTGATGAATTTAGCAATTCTATCTACAACTTCTTCCCACATAACAAAGATAGGAGGTTAGAAACTTAAAACACTTTGGGTGAGGACCATGGTTCATGGAACATATCACCCAAAAGACTTATTTCCCATTCAGGATAACTCAAGCTCCACATCCGAAGGTTTAAGCAAGCCACAACATTTCTATCTGCGAGTAACTTGCCTAAGCAGACTTAACAGGTTTGGGATGGATTGGAAGACTAACCATTCGCTCACCCCCTTTCCTGAACTTTCTTCCTGATAAAATCCACTATTTCATTTTTCACCTACTTAGCGTCAATCTCCAGCATATTTATACTAGCGGAACATTTAGTGTTATATGAAAATTGCAATAGTTTCCGATACTCACGATAATCTTCTAAATATTAGGAAGGCTGTTGAGGTGATAAATGAAAATGATGTTGATCTAGTTATCCACGCAGGCGATTACGTTTCTCCATTTACGGCAAAGGAGTTTAAAAAATTGAATTGCAAGATGGTTGGTGTTTTTGGTAATAACGATGGGGACAAAGTTATGCTTCTAAAAAAATTTGAGGGAATTGCGGAGATAAAAGATTTGATAATAGAGGAGATTGGGGGTAGAAGGATTTTTGTTACACATGGTGTTAATGAGAATGTTGTTAAAAATGCTTTTTGTTTTGGCTTTGATATGGTGATTTTTGGACATACACACAAGCTTTTAATTGACGAGAATGACGGTAGATTGTTAATAAACCCTGGCGAACTTTGTGGTTATTTAACAAATAAAGCAACATTTGTTATTCTTAATTTGAAAAACATGAGGTATGAAATTATTTCTCTTTGAAAACTTAACATCTAACTTTCTACTTTGAAAATTCTGCAAAATTTTATGCATGTTTTGCAAGCAAACAAATTTAACTCTATCGGCGGGATGAGAGCCGAAAAATATACATACTTCAGTATATCAAAACAATAAAGATGAGGTGATGGGGCAGCCCTGATAGCCTGTTGGAGAGAGAACCTCTGCCACAGTAAGGCTGAAAGAGCCAACTGTGGTAAGTTCTCTCTGTGAAGCAGGAAGCCCTTGCGATAGCTAGGGGTTCACATACTTGCTAACTAAAACCTCCAAGGAAAGTAATGAAAGTTTTTGTAACATATGGCGAAATACTTGAAACCACTGCTGTAAGAATTTTTAACAAGCTTAGAAGTGATCCTGAACTTAGAAATAATGAAAATATCTTCTTTTACAGACCGAAAAAGAAAGAACTCTTTGAATATATTTATCAAACAAAACTTGCTGATCTGTTAGTAAAGGAAGGACTTCTAACCAGCGAATATGCTAAAAAACTTGCAAGAGGAGATAGGATAGGAACGGATGGCTGGAAAGAATTGAAAAAAGAGTGGCTAAGCCTGTGGAGGGAATGCTTTGGGGTCAAGAGACTCATTATCATACCTCTAGATAAACCTCTTTTTTGGCACAAGCTTAAACTCCCCAACCCTGTTAAGACAAAAAAACTTCTGAGATGCGTTCAAGTAGCACACGAAGAAACTGTAAAAACATTAGATAAAGAGTTTAAAAGAAAGGCTAGAAATTACGATATTTTTGTAGAGTTGCATAGCTCACTTTCTAATCCTAAAGCAAAAGAAGGTGCTGTTGGAGCATTTATATCAAAAGCATGTCCTCATCTAATTGAAAAGCTTGTTAAACGCGAAGTCGCTTATATTTTAAGATCTCAAGATTTTCCAACGATTACCTTGGAAATACACTCGAAACCTTCACCATCACAAATATCAGCATGGATTTTTCCTAGACTTCTTTTTCCATCTTTTGAAGCAGTATCGTTGTATCAAAGAAGAATACAACTTATGAGCAAAGAAGCTGTGAGAATAGCATATCCTAAGGTAAAGCGTATCATAAAATTGCTTGCAAGTGCGTGAGGTTATTTTTCTCTAAAAGCTTCTGCTATTTTAAGCAAAATTCTTTTGATATTCTTAACATCCCTTTCTATCTCTGCAAGCCTTTTGTTGATAAACTTTATGTCTTTATTGAGCTCAGCAACTATGCAAAAAAGCTGTGCTATTTTTACATCGCTTGATTTCTTATAGGCCTCTCTATAAACTGCTACTCTTCTTATCAGCTCATTTATTTCATTATTCAGATGAGCTGGAAGTGAAGTTCTCCATTTATTTCTTCTGATCATTGCAACTTTAGAGTGGTGCTAATTTAAATTGTTTGGTTTACTTGGTTAAAAGTTACCAGAAAAGATTTGAAACTGCTGCTAATAAAAAACAATATGGTAATAAAGAAGGCTATAAAGATACCTGGTCAGAAGCATAAGAAAATTATAACTGTATATACAGAGCTTGATAAGGCTTTTAAGAGACTTACGAGTATGAAATTTCCTGAATGCAGAGGAAGCTATCCAGATTGTCCTGATGAAGAAACGATTAAAAAAGCTTTAGAAGAAAAAAAGTTGCCTAAGGAATGCAAACTTTGTCCTATTGGCGAAAAATATAAAAGAAAATTGGAGGGAGGTGTTTAGTATGAGTGTGAGTGTTGAAGTTAGCACACTAAAGGAGGGCAAATACATAATGATTGAAGGCGAACCTTGTAGGATAGTAAGCATTTCCAAATCCGCCCCAGGTAAGCATGGCTCCGCAAAATATAGAATTGAAGCTATAGGGGTATTTGATAATAAAAGGAGGAGCATAATTGTAACTTCTGGCTCTGATGTTGAGGTTCCAGAAATAAATAAGGGGAATGGTCAGGTAATTGCAATAATGGGTAGCGAGGCCCAAATAATGGATTTAGAAACATACGAAACATTTGAAGTTAATATTCCAGAGAAGCTGCAAGGTAAACTTGAGGAGGGAAATGAGGTGGAATATTGGGATATTGAAGGAAGAAAGCTGCTCGTTAATATAAGAAAGCCAGAGTAAACTACTCCATTATTGCAGGGAGCTTTGTAGGCGATTTAAATGTTTACCTTCGGATAGATCCTGAGGTGGTTAAGATGAAATACCTGCTTGTTTTGGTTGGAACGTTAAGGGACGATGTGGATGTAAGCAACATTTCGAAGGTAGCTATGGATAATGGTGCTATACATGTTTACAGGGTTGGTAGAGAGGTTGCAATAGAAGTTTTTGGTGGAGACATTGAAAAAATTAAAGAGGTTTTAAAGAGTAAGGTTGAAAAACTTTCGGAGGTCGAGTTCCTAAAGGTTGAGAGTACCGTAGCTGAGTCTGGTAAAGGTAAGGATTCCAAAGGTATAGTAGAGGTGCAAGTTGCTCCAGCAGCTAAAAATACTGGAGTTAAAAGGCTTAATATAAGTGTTATTGGACATGTATCTAAAAGAATAGTTGAAGTTGTTGAAAAGGAAGTGCGTAATGTTTTTAAGAAAGCCCTGTTAACGAATATACTTTACTCCATAAAGATACGAGGAGAAAGAATAAGAAGTAAGGATATTAAGGTGATAAAGGAAGCTGCAAAAGTTGCAGCAACTGCAGCAATTGTTGATGCCCAGGGAACCGTATTATTGTATTAGAATTAAAATCAGGAATAAGCTTGATTCTTCAATATGATAGGTACTTGTTTCTATTCAGTTATAACTGAAACTTGTAACTATTTAGTTTCGCTTATAAAAATAGGTTTATAGACCCTTATATACTCAGAACACTGCCAATGCTCACCGCATCCAAAGTAGGCGTACAAGTCAACTGTTTGCACTCCTGAAAAATCTCCAACATATAAATACATCGTGTATTCCTCACCATATTTACAAGTACCACTTTCTCCACCAGGATTCAGATCCTTCAAACGCTTTCCCCCTATTTTAGCTTCAACATCTATACAAGCTGGTCCAGGAATTCCATTATCACTTAACTCAAACACAAGCTTTAGTGCATATATTCCAGTTGTGTTTACCTGGAAACTTCTAACAAGTGACGAACCTGTGTACATGACTGGAGTTGTGTTTTCATAAATGGGGTTCTCATTATATCTAAGAAAAGCTGGTTCTACTACTGGAATCCTACTTTTATCCTCAACTCCACCCTCCTTGGTGAAGTTGCAGCATAGAGCGTATCCCTTAATTGGGCATTGACCGCTTGGATCGCTATATGAATATCCTACAGCTTTCCAACTCCCACCCAATCCAGTAGTTTCTGGAAAAGACCAAACGGCAACCTCATCTACTGTCATACTTCCGCTTTTACAGCTTCCCTCACCCAGGAATTGGAGCTTCAGCACCTCCAGCTACTAGCCACTTATCGCTTGGACACTTGGCACTACAACTTACCCATTCAGCAGAACCCCAGGAAGCAAGAGCGCTACACTCTACAATCTCACAGTCATGAAATCCCCCTGCTCCGTCTCCACCAGTTGGCCAGAATGTTTTACAATTACCTTGGATGCATAGTTCAAAGAAGTTCCCTTTTCCTGTTACCTCCAAATCACCCTCTATTTTAACACCCTCACCACCCTTAAAATATCCTGAGTAGTACCCATCTTTACCTTCTGCTGTGATAGCTGGGTTGTATTCAGATTCAGCCACAAAATCTTTATAACCTGTAAAGTTATGCGCGACTATAACAGCGTCGAGCAAATCTACAACATCATCCCCATTTATATCCGCATCCTTCCCGTAGATAGGGTTGCCCAAGTTGTCCACCCCTATTATGGAAGTCCAACAAGGATTGCCCTTTGCGCACAGAAAAAGCTTTACTTATAAGATTTATGTCTAACGAATTGATATAGCTATCCTTGTTAATGTCTGCTTGATGAGGAGCGTAGCTGGTGCTAATTGCACCTTTCACTTCCAAATCACCTTGAATTGTAGCGTTCCCTATAATCTTCACCTTTCTAGAGCTCGAATTTATAAGTAAGGCATTAGGAAACCTCCAGAAGCAGTTAATTATCTCTCCAGAGCAGTTAAAGGTTCCTGGACCTATTTTCCCTGGATAATGACCTGGATTTGGATATTGCAAGTTTTCAGGAGAAGTCAGATAGGCTGCCAGAGCTTGGTAGATTACAACTAGCATAAAAATTGTGATAGTTACTAAACCTAGTTTTCTAAGATTCATTAATGGTCTAATTGTTTGTATTTATATATTGAATATAATGTTGAAAGCTAGAATCTCAACTATGCTAATTTTTCAAAGTCGAAAAGTTATACTTGAAAACCAAAAGATTTTTAGAGGAAGGTAAGCAGAATACAAAACATTGATTAATTTGATGAGTTCGGAGCATCAAGTTATTTCTCTTTTAAATAAATTTATTAATTATTTATATTGATGATGATCCGACATCGAACTGACTAATGATGAGTCTTATCGATGCTGAAATTAAGCGTCAAATACTCCTTTTCCTTTTCAAATATTTTATCTGCATCCTCATTATTTTTGCAATTCTTTATTCAAATTTTGAATTTAAATTGTTAGTGGAGGCAACCATTTTTCTTACCTCTCTTTTCCTAAACTTAGCGAATGTAGGTTTTATGGTAAATGGTAGCACAATCATAGCAAATACCTTACAAATATCAATTGCTAGGGAATGTTGCGGATGGCTCAGCATTGCTCTCTTTTCCTCACTGGCTATTGCTACGGCAAAGAACTTAAAAACTTTATTATATATTCCAATCTTTTGGCCTATTTTATTTTTCACGAACTCTTTAAGAATTTTTCTTATAATCTTCCTATCAACCTACATTGATTTTGAAATTCTGCATCTGTTCTTCTGGAAAATCGGAACAATATCTGAAGTCATTATTTTTTATTTTCTTTGGCTTTATTTTAGTAAGAACCTTTAGCTTTCGTTGAGGTTACCATGCTAAAGTTTTCTTGGCAGATT
>CAZWFW010000053.1:0-6281 GCA_964633445.1 Candidatus Undinarchaeota archaeon
GGCTTCGCCCCCTTATTAACTTTTTGACTTTTGAGAATTAGCATAGGTTGACAGGATCCGTGGCGTGAACCAAAAGTTTTAAATTACATTATTAAAGCTCTATATAGTAATGAAGATACAGTTTTTGATAGCGGTCTTGATTAGTTTATTAATTCTTACAACCCTAGCAGCACTCATATACGCGATAAACCCGACAGGTGCTTATCACTTAGCAAGTGAGATTTATGCAAAGATTGGTTCAAGCTACTATGCAATAACGGAGTGGCTTGATTTTTCTTCAACTAATAAATTAAAAGTTAAAAAGAATCTTGAAGTTGAGAATGAAGCATATGCAAGCAAATTTTGTGATAAAGATAATGATATTTGCCTAGTAGCACAAAACGATGCTTATCTTTGGGTAAGAAATAAGGCAAATACCGCATACAAAGGAATAGCAGCGAAAAATCTTTATCTTAATGGTATTTACATTTATGGAGGAGACCCTGTAAAAGTTAATGGAAATTTAGCTGTTACTGGATACATAAATGCAAGCAAGATATGCTTGAACACAACCTGTAAGACAGATTGGTCTCAAGTAGGTAAAATTTATTCTGGCCAAGCTCCTATAGTTGTTGATAACATAAACAGTAAAATAAGCTTAAGCTATGATATAAATACCTTAGAGGTTTCTGGTGGAAAATTAAGTGTTAAAGATTTTTATGTAAACACAAGTGGAGATACGATGTCAGGAAACTTGGACATGAACGGAAGCGATATAGTGAATGTAGATATCTTAAGCGCCAATAAGATAGACGTAAGCGAAGTTTGTCTTGGTGGGGAGTGCAAGAGTAGTTGGCCCAGTGGAGGCAATTACTGGACTCTATCCGGCTCTAACTTGTATCCTACTAATGCTAACTGGAATGTTGGTATTGGGACAATGGCGCCTAAGGCAAGGTTGCATATTGTTACAGATGATTCAGTCACTATTCCGTTTCAAGTTGATGCGTTTGGGCATCCACATTCTAATCTCCTACCAGGCTGGAAATATAGAAGACCAATTTCTGTTCAGGAGAGATCTGGTAATACATTATGGGATTATCAGGTTTTAGTTACTTTGGACACAGCTTCTTTAATCTCTGAGGGAAAAATGCGACCGGATTGTGGAGACATAAGATTTACAGATTCTGATGGAAAGACTCTGTTAGATTATTGGATAGAATCTGGCTGTAATTCAGCTAATACAAGAATTTGGGTGAAGGTTCCATATCTTACGGCAGGGCTTAAAAGAACAATTTACATTTATTATGGAAATTCCACCGCTACAAGTATTAGTAATAAGAATGCTACTCTAGATGTGTGGACTGGAAGTAAATCTAAAGAGTGCTGGATTACCAGCCCAGGGGCAAACTGTTCTGTTACTTTTTATCCTTCTGATATAGGGTTTTCAGGTTATAGATTTTACGATGTATACGTTAATTTAGAAATAAGAGGAGATTTGCTCGAAACTTCGGGAGCGGTTGCCCACGACGGAGACTGCAGCGACGTTACTTGGTACGTGGTTGTTACTATAAATGGAGGCTGTGTAGGTAGGTACACGAATGGGCCTCAAGATTGTACATGGAAAGGTGCGTTAAGCTGGCCAAAATGGTTTAATAAAGTAGATACCACTTCTTTAAAGTTCACCTCTAATTTTGGTCCTTGGGTCGATTCCAATCCTGGTGGATGCTTTGGTTATGGAGATTCAAAATATACTCTTAAGAAAGCTTATTTAAGACAATATGTGGATCCTGAACCTAGTGTAACTGTAGGAGCCGAAGAATTACTAGAGAAACCACAAACAGTCTTTTACATCCAACCACTAACTGGTAACGTTGGTATTGGAACAACCAATCCCACGGAAAGATTATATGTTAAAGGCAACATTCATAAAACGGGAACTGTAAATTTTGTTGAAGATATAAATGAAACTCATCAGCTAATTTATGCAAGCTTGGAAGGTGGAGAGGTTAGCGTTTATTGGAGAGGTTCAGGTTTATTAAAAGATGGTAAAGCTAAAATAGAGTTTCCAGAACACTTTAAGATGGCTTTAAGTAAGAAAGCACCTATAGTAGCAATAGTCACTCCTACTTCTCCCTGTCAGATCTATATCAAAGAAAAGACTCATGCTTATATAGTGGTAGAAAGTTTAAATTGTAAGCGAGCAAGCTTTGATTTCCTAATATTAGGAACGAGGAAAGGTTATGAGAATTATAAACCAATTAAAGCTAAGTAGTTTTTGAACAGAATATTGAAATGAGGTGTGAATGTTTTTAAAATATAAGGGAGCGGATAAGTTCCTAAAGTATATTGTTATTTCTCTACTTCTTCTAGAAATGATGAATGCTGCCAATGCTGTGATGATAGAAGGCGAAGAGTTTCTGTTAAAAATACAAGATGTGAAGGTAAATTTAAGCAAGTTACTTGATATGTGCACACCAGAAAGTTGCATAGTAGGCAACAACTCCATTACAATAAGATCTTATTACGATGAAAGAGTTGCAGTTGAAATTGGAGATAGCTGGATCAATATCAAGCTTCCCTTTAGATACGAAAACACTTCTGAAGGTCTTCAAATCATTTCTGAGATAGATCCAAAGAAATATAACTGGAGGGAGTGCGTAAGAACAGATCTTCTCTTTCTGAAGATCATAGGAGTTTTAAACATTACGGACTCAGAAGTAGAGGAAATTTCCAAGTTAGCGGAGGGAGGGTCAAAAATCTTGTACTGTGGAGGAAAATGGCGCAGAGTAGGTTTAACGTGCTACTGTCATGAAAGGTGCATGGATGATAGATGTAAGGTAGGCATTGTGTGCTTAGAAGCTTCTGTGAGACCTGCAGGCGCTTCTAAGTTTTCAATACCACAAAAATCGTTAGGCTCTATCTATAACTTCACGCTTCCTGAAAGCCCTTCATCAAATGCGTCAAACGTAAGAACTATTCTAATTATTTTTAGCGTTCTTGTTGCAATCTTCCTGCTTGTTGTTTTGCTTAGGAAAAAGTAACTGTCTATCCTTCCTTTGCTTTACTTTATAAATTTACCTAGCTTTTTTCCTTTATAACAGGCTATGCAAACCCCCAAAGTCGATATATAGCAATGAGTACACACCCTCCTTCCGCACATCCGACAGGTATGTAAAATACCAGCTCTTCCGCAAATGTCGCACAATCCTATTAACATAACATTATTATGTTGTTAGTATTTTTAGAGAAAAATCTAATGATTTGGCCGAATGCGTAATGTATCCTAAGGAAACAACATCTACGCCTGTTTTTGAGTATTTTCTAATGTTTTCGATAGTTATTCCACCGCTTGCTTCCAAAATTATCCTCTTTTTTAGACCTAGCTTCTTTAAATTCCTAATAACCTCTCTGATCTCGGAGGGTTTCATGTTATCAAGCATAATAATATCAACCCCTAGCTTTGCAGCATTTATTGCTTGTTTAACGCTATTTACTTCAACTTCAATTTTTTTAGTAAAGCTAGCATTTCTTTTAGCCCTTCTAATAGCTTCTTCAAGCCCTAAAATTGCTATATGATTATCCTTTATCAAAACACAATCATCTAGCCCAAATCTATGGGTATTGCCAACAGCAATTCTAACAGCTTTCTTCTCGAAATTTATGAAACATGGAGTCCCCTTCCTTGTTTCGACAACTATAATGTTTGGATTAGCTTTTCTTGCCTCCTTTAATGCTTCTTTTGCAGCCGTTGCAATACCACTCATTCTCATGAGAAAGTTTAATGCCGTTCTCTCCGCAGCAAGAATTGCTTTTGCATTTCCCTCAACTTCAATCACAATATCCCCTTTCCTTATAACCCCTCCATCATTTTTTAAAGCTTTTGGTTTAGCACCCAGATACTCAAATGCGAAACAAGCCTCTTCGACACCAGCAATAATGCCACTGCTCTTGGCAACTATTTGGGCTCTGACATTCTCTTCCAGTTCAAGATATTCTGTAGTTATATCACAAAATCCCATATCCTCCTCCAAAGCTAAAATAATTTTTTTACGCTCTTTGGGGGTAAGCATTAAGAGTTTAGTGGTTAGCATTTTTGAAAACTCTTACAATAGTAGGCAAGTGTACTTGTTTACATCACGTTTTTAAACTATATCTAGATAGGAAGATAAAATGGCAGGCATAACAGGCATTATGGCTTTTGATGATGCTTGGAAAATTTCAAGATTTTTATACTATAGTATGCTTGCAATACAAAATAGGGGACAGGAGTATTGCTTTATAGGCACAAGCAACGGTAAGAATATTTATAAAAAAGATTATGAGGGCATGATCGATGAAAATTTTAGAGATATCGATTTAGCTAACCTTAAGGGTCATTTTGGCTTGGGTTATGTTTGCGAGAGGCTAACTAAACCAATCATGCAAGAAAATTTGATTATAGCCTATGATGGCTTGCCTAAATTTAATAGGAATGATTTAAAAAGCCTGACAGAAGCTAAAGACAAGGAGGATGCCGTTAAAGAGTTTGTTAGCGGAATTGGTGGTGCGTATTCAATGATTTTCCTATTTAAAGATTGTATGTTTGCAACAAGAGATTGCTATGGTTTAAAACCAATGGTTGTCGGAGGTTTAGGATTTGATTTGGGTATAGTGGCAAGCGAGAGTTCTTGCTTCGATGTTCTCGGTGCTGATTTGGCGAGAGATGTCAAACCTGGCGAACTACTCTACTTTGATTTATATACTTATGAAAGTCTCGGAAAATGTAAAAACTGTAAAATGAGAGCATTTTGCTCGTTTGAATACGTTTATTTTGCTAGACCAGATTCTAAGATAAACAATAAAGAAGTTTACGAGGTTAGATGCAATATAGGCAAACAACTTGCAAAGGAAAGTCCTGCTGAGGCGGATGTTGTAATTGGAGTTCCCGAAACAGCTCTGCCATTTGCTTTCGCTTACGCCAACGAACTTGGCTTAGATATTGAGATGGGGTTTGTTAGAACTGGCAAGCAGGTAAGAACCGCTATTAGACCAAGTGAATTTGAGAGAATCGTTGGTGTTCAGCTTAAACTTAATCCTATAAGAAGCGCTGTAAGGGGGAAAAGGGTTGTTTTAATTGATGATTCCGTTGTTAGAGGAACCACACTAAGAAACACTGTTTATCATTTAAAGAGGAAGGGTGCCAAGGAAGTGCACGTAAGAATAGGCTCACCCCATATAATTGCAAAATGTCCCTTTGGTATGGAGGTGCCAAGCGAAGATGAGTTAATAGCAAAGGATAATACTGAGGAGGAGATTGCAGCAATAATTGGAGCAGATAGTTTTGCCTATTTAAGCATTGATGGTTTGGTTAAGGCAATTGGGTTTAAGAAGGATGAGCTTTGCTTAGGTTGTTTTACTGGAAGATATCCTTCAGTAAAATGAGATAAAGCTATACTAATTTTTTTGCATATTTTAAAACTTCCTTATAGAACCTCCTATTTCTCATTTTTTCGAATTCCTTTTCAGTTAAAACAATTGGTTGGACTGGCAAATCCGTAAGTTTCATAACCTCTATAGCCCTTTCATGAAACCTTTTGTCTAAATTCCAAATTACTAATAAATCAATATCGCTAGCTTCAGTAACTTCCCCTCTGGCAAACGAACCAAATAGATAAACTTCCTTTGCACCTCTTTTCTTCAGTTCTTTAGCAAATTTACTAATTCTCCTGTAGTATTCATCTATCTTACTTAAATCAATGCTAACGACCTTCATTCTCCAGATTCTTCCTAACAAATGCTAGGATTTTCTCAGCAATTTCTATGCATTTCTCAGCATCCTCCAGCGTGTAGTATTCCCCTGGTGGTTTGTCAGAATTTAAACTATTAGGATATCGTGAAGGTAAATAAACACTGTCAAGAAAAATTGCTTCTTCTTCAAATTCTCCAAAGCTAGAATAGTGCTTTTTAGCTTCTTGAATAAGGTCTCTTATACCATGAGTTATTAATGCTTTGTAACCTAATTTGTACAACAAAGCTTTTAGCGCTTTTTCAGCAGATTGTTGGGCAAGAAAACACGCCCATTCATAATGTCCACTACTAAGAATATCCTTAGCAGCTTTCAAATCCTTCTCAGCCTGTTTTAACCATCTCTTCCACTCTTTCATAAAGTCTTAGGGTACTCCGATTTTGAAAAAAATTATCTTCTTTTATATTCTGCTCTTTTAGGTTTCTAGTAAGAATTTGGTAGGATATGTTAGAGAAAAAAACAGAAAGAAATGATAAGCTTTGAGGAGCTTGCTAAGCCCTTCAAGAAAGTTCTTAGT
>CAZWFW010000054.1:0-6126 GCA_964633445.1 Candidatus Undinarchaeota archaeon
ATTTTTCATATGGAAAAAAATATTAAATTATAGATGCGTAAATTTCAAGACTTGTTAAGTATATAAGTTATTTTATGCACGAAATATCGCAGAAGCTTGATAAGCATGTTGCAAAGTGGTTTAAAGGAAGGTTTAGAAGCTTAACACCTCCCCAAAGATTAGCACTACCTTACATTGTGCGAGGAGAAAATGTGCTTATTTGTAGCCCTACTGGTAGTGGAAAATGCATAACTTCTGATGAGAAAGTTCTTGTAAAGGTAAATGACTCTATAGATTTACTAAGTGGTGATGAGCTTATAAAAATTGCAGAAACTCGAGGAAAAATAATTTCATATCTTGATAATGGAAAACTATACCTTATACCTTCTCTAAAAGTTTATTCCATAGACAACAACTTTAAAACAGTAGAAGCACCAGCAATGCTGTATGTTGAGGATTATGACGGAGAAATAATAGAAGTAGAGATGGAAGGTGGAAGAAAAATAAAAGTGACACCTGATCATCCATTATTAATTGAAAATAAAGAAAATTGGGTATGGATTCCAGCTAAAAATTTGAAAGCTGGTGATAAAGTTGCAGTACTGAGAAAAATTGATTGTAAGCCTACTTTCAAAAAATTTGATGCTAAAAATGCCTTAAAAATCTTAAGAGAAGAATTTAAAGTATTTACATATGAAGATTTCGAAAAAATAAAAAAGAAATTGGAAAAGAACAATTATAAGCTGGAAAAACTAAACTTAGAGGATCTTGAAAAAGTAAGGATATTTTGTAAGCTAACCTATAGCGATATTGCCAAGAAAGCAAAGCTTGACTTAACAACGGTCTGGAAGTTTTTTAAGGGAAAAAGCAAATATGGTAAAGATCTAATATTGAAAATCTTAAAGGAGAACCTTCCTAAAGATATAGAGGCTAATAGAATTTTTGTTGTAGATGGTAATAACAAAATAATAAGCTTTAGATATCCTGAAAAGGCTGATGGGGAATTGGTTAAATGGGTTGCCTTTGTTTTAAGCGAAGGGCATATTTGCTATAAAAATAAGGTATTCTTTTTGCGGATTTCTCAAAAGAAAAATTTAAAAATGCTAAGGGAATTTTTGATAATAACTAAAGATCTTTTTGATCTGGAATTCAAGCAAAGGAATGATAAAGGTTGGTACTTAAATTCAAAATCTTTTGTTAAATTTATATTAGCTTACTTGGATTTATCGGCAAATAGAGAAAAGAAGATTCCTGCGTGGATTTTAAACTTAGATGATAATTTAGTGAGCATCTTCTTGAGATGGTTCTTTTCTCTAGAGGCAGAGATTAGAGAAAATAAGATTATGTTAATAAAGGCAAGTGAGGATGTTATTGATAAAATACTATACTTACTTCTGAGATTTGGTATATTCCCTTGTCTTAATGAGGAAACAAAATATGCAGCAAATGATAAAAACAAAATTAAAAGAAAATATTTTAGCTTAAGCATTTGTGCAGATAATCTTAAAAGATTTTATGCAAAAATAGAAATTGAAGGTTCTTCGCAAATTATCAAGCAATTTAGGAATTTATCTGAAATATGCGATTCTTGGTGCAAGTTTAAGGAGAAATGGGGGGATATTTACTGGGTTAAGGAAAGGGTAGGGTTGGTTTTGAATGATGGTGGTAATCCAGCATTATCGCAACACCTCAATAAAATTTCTAATTCTTCGCATATACTTTTTGTTAAAATAAAAAGAATTAAAAAGGTGAAATATAAAGGAAAAATTGTTGATTTCACAGTACCTAATTTAGCAAATTTTGTAGGTGGTAAAGGTGCAATAGTTCTTCACAACACACTTGCAGCTTTCCTTTTCATTATAAGTGAACTAATAAAGCTTGCTAAGCAAAAAAAGCTTGAAAACAAAGTTTACTGTGTTTACGTTAGTCCTTTAAGAGCATTATCGAGAGATATTCAGAAGAATTTGCTAGAACCTCTAAATGAGATTTACGAAATTTTAAAGGCCGAGGATGTTGATTTTGAGGAGGTTAGGGTTTTTGTAAGAACGGGTGATACACCTGCTCATGAAAAACAAAAAATGCTCAAAAAAACACCCCATATTCTGATTACGACTCCAGAAACATTGGCTATAGTTTTAAACACACCAAAATTCTCAAGCAAGCTTACGGATGTTAAATGGGTGATTGTTGACGAAATTCATGAGTTAGCATCAAGCAAACGTGGTGTGCATTTAAGTTTAACTCTAGAAAGATTGCAAGAGAAATGCAATAGGGAATTCGTAAGAATTGGGTTAAGCGCAACAATAGCACCACTCCAAGAGGTTGCAAAATTTCTTGTAGGGTACAATGAAAGTGGCGAAGCGAGAAAATGTAAAATTATTAATACGTATTTTGAGCGTGGAATTGATTTAAAGGTCCTATGCCCTGTTAGGGATCTCATTCACACTCCCGCTGAAAATGTTACAAATGCTATGTATAGAATTCTTGCAGATTTGATAAAGAGGCATAGAACTACGCTAATATTCACTAATACACGCTCTGGCACAGAGAAAGTCGTTTTCCACTTGAAAAATATATTTCAGGACAAAATTCATGAATATGAGGGGATTAAGGAAAGAATTGCAGCACATCACGGAAGCCTATCAAGGCAGGTTAGGCACGAGGTTGAGGATAAGCTTAAGAAAGGCGAATTAAAGGCTGTGATTTGTGTTGATAGAAATTCGAAGGTTTTAACTGATGAAGGTTGGGAAAGGATAAGTGAGGTTACTGGCATGCCTTTGTGCCTGAATAATAATTTAAATCTTGAGAAGGGTAACTTTAGAGATGTATTTTCAAAAAAGGGTATTTTTAGGGGATTTAAAATCAAAACGAGGCTTGGTAATGAGATAAAATGCACATCAGAGCATAGATTTCTTGTTATTCGGAATTCAAATCTTGTGTGGTGTGAAGCTAAAGATTTAAAAGTTGGAGATGAAGTTGCAGTCATAAGAAGAATACCTACATTTAACCAAAGGATACCGTATTATTGCGAATTTCTTCCGAGAAACGCCTATGTATGGTTAAAGCAGGAGGTGTTAAAGGATATTAAAGAGGAAATTAAGAGGAAGTTTGGAAGTATTAAAAACTTTTGCAAGAAGGCTAAAGTGTCTTATAAGATTAGGGAAACTTTTAGAGGCACATACCCTTTCAGATTTAGCGATTTAGTAAAAATTTTGGATAAACTTGGGGAGAAAAACCTCTTGGAAAAAATTGAATATTTCAGAAGCAACAAAACAAAAACTCTATTTAGGAATAAAAGACTCTCGAGGGATTTTATGAGATTTCTTGGATACTGGCTTGCAGATGGGAGTTGGCATAACTCTGGCATTTCAATAGCAGGAGAAAAATCTTTAATCTCTTTTTATTCCAACTCTTTACAAAAAGATTTCAATCTTGAAGTGAGATGGGAAAGAAATCCGCGTGGCATACATCAGATAAAGTTCTGCTCAACAGTATTAAGGGATATGCTAAGGATTATGGTAAAATGTTCCAAGAAAAAGTCGCTCAGCGCGGAATTCCCCTCATTTCTTTTCAGATTACCAAATGAGTATAAATGGGCATTTCTTTCTGGCTATTTTGATGGAGATGGTTATCTTGAGGTTAGAAATGGAAAAATTTATTCTGCAGGTTTCACGACATTTAACAAAAAGTTTGCAGAAGGTATAAGAACTTTGCTGCTCCAATTAGGAGTTATTGCCTCAGTAAGGAGTAGAGAATATAGAGAAACTCAAGAATTGAAGGGGAGAAGAATAAAAAAGGGAGGTATCTGTTATACTGTAGTCATTTATGGCGGTGAAAATCTCAGAAAATTTATATCTTCAATTGATTCTGAAAGGAGAGATTTTGCTGAAGCAAAAGAAAAAGTTCTTCAAGGCAAAGGTTACTGTAATCGAGATGTTATTCCAAATATAGGAGAAATTTTAAGAAAAGTTAGGAAAGAAGCAGGGCTAAGCACTTACAAACTGCAAAAAATCGGGTATAATCCCGAAAAAGTTGAAATTAATGAGAGGGACATTACTAGAAGAAGTCTGCAGGAACTAATAAGAATTTACGAAAGGAATGGCAGTTCGAGCTATTTATCTTTCCTTAAAAAGCTTGCGTACTCAGATCTATTTTGGGATAAGATAGTTGAGAAGAAACCTATTACTTTAAAGGAAATATGGAGTTTGGTTGATGTAACCAACAGTAATTATGTGATTAACGGATTTATCTGCAAAAATAGCTCAACATCTCTGGAATTAGGAATAGACATTGGTTATACTGATCTGGTTGCCCAAATTGGCTCACCTAAATCTGTTGCGAGACTCATTCAGAGAATTGGAAGAAGTGGTCATAAACTTGATAAAAAACCCAAGGGAAGGATGATTTGTCTAGATAGGGATGATTTGGTAGAGTGCGCGGTAATGGTTAGAGAGGCTTGCAAGGGGAGAATAGATAGGATAAGTATACCGAGAAATTGTTTAGATGTTCTCGCTCAGCACATCCTAGGAATGAGCATAGAGAGGAAATGGAGCGTTTATGAAGCTTATAAGCTTGTAAAGAGAAGCTATTGCTATAAGGATTTGCCCTTTGATATATTTAAGGCTGTTCTGCAGTATTTAAGCGGAAGATACGCAACGCTTGAGGGGTATAAGGTTTATGGTAAGATATGGTATGATGAGCAAGCTGAGGAATTTGGCAGGCGTGGTAAATACGCAAGAGTTATTTATTCGTTGAATATTGGCACTATTCCCGATGAGGTTGCCGTTGTTGTATTTACAACCGATGGAAAGTTTATAGGAATGATCGAGGAGGATTTCCTCGAAAGGCTTAATAGAGGAGATATATTCGTTCTTTCGGGAAAAACTTATCGATTTTTATTTGCTAAAGGTCTTAAGGCTTATGTTGAACCAGCATTTGATCTTAAACCAACCGTACCTAGTTGGTTTTCGGAAATGCTGCCATTAAGCTTCGATTTAGCGATTGAGATTGGAAAGTTTAGGAAAATGATGTTCGAGCTTATTGATAAAAATGTTTCTAAGGAAAAAGTTGTAAACATGCTTAAAAGGGAGTACCATGCAGATGCAAACTCCGCAAATTCAATTTATGAATATTTCGTTGAGCAGTACAAATTTTTGAAATTGTTTGGTTTAAGCGTTGAGGACTTTCCAAGCAACGATGTTATTTTAATTGAGCGATTTGTCGATGAGTATGGGAGGCTTAACGTTATCTTCCACACTCTGTACGGCAGAAGGGTAAATGATGCATTATCCAGAGCTTTTGCCTATGTTCTTGGCAAAAAAGTCGCTGAGGAAGTTGGCATAGCGATTTGCGATAATGGCTTCGCGTTAATTTTGCCGAGAGGTGTTAAGGTTGATGAGAAGGAAATTAGGGAGCTTTTTGAGGAGGTTAATCGTGATAGCATCGCTGATATTCTGAGGGATGCTATAAGAAATACAGAATTGATAAAAAGAAGGTTTAGACATTGTGCGACAAGAGCCTTAATGATTTTGAGGAACTATAAGGGCACCAAGATAAAAGTTAGCAAGCAACAGTTAAACGCGGAGATTCTGCTTAAGGTTTGTGAGGAGATTCCAGATTTTCCTGTACTTGAAGAAACATTTAGAGAGATTCTGGAGGATGGCATGGATATCAAAAATGCAGAAAAAGTGCTGAGTTGGACTGAAAATAAGAAAGTTAGAATTGTTATTTTGCCAGAGCTTGATACACCAAGTCCATTTTCGCACAACATTGTGCTCTTAGGATTATCTGATATAATACTGATGGAGGACAAGCGTGCAATGCTTGAAAAATTACATAGGCAGGTTATGCAGAAGTTGCAGAAATTGAATTTTGAGAAGTAGTGTGGTTGAAGACTCGTTTTTAAAGGAAAAAACTTTAATACAAGTTGTTTCTTAAAAGATTATGTATTATGGGCGATAGAACAAAGCTTTCATTAACTGTAGGTTTCTTAGCGACATTTACCGCATTGGTTTTCGTAGCAACCTCAGTTATCGTTGTAGAAACTCCAGCAACTAAGGGTTTCTTTAATCTGGGGGAAACTATGATATACGCCGCTGCTTTGCTCGGAGGATACTATGTGGGGATGATCGCTGGAGGGCTGGGATC
>CAZWFW010000055.1:0-5984 GCA_964633445.1 Candidatus Undinarchaeota archaeon
CATGATGTAGCTATATTTTGCTATTTCTTTTTCCATGTTAACGATTTAAAGTTGCGTGGTAATTTATTTAATTTATTATGGTTTCTGCAAGCAATCTTAAAGAGTTTAAAGTTAAAAATGAAAATTATTTAAGCTTTAGAGATGCACAAGATACTATCTCGCCAACTAAAAATTTATTTGGAGGAGTTAATTTATTAAGTACTCTAACCAAACAGAAAGGGGTTTGTAAATATGATTTCCGTTATTCTCCCAACTTTTAATGAGGAGGATACGATTGAAAATGTATTAAAGGAGACTGTAAATGTCTTAAATGATATTAACGATAAATGGGAGATAATTGTGGTTGACGATGGCAGTAGGGATTTGACATTTACAATAGCAAAAAGATTTGCAAGAAATGATAAAAGAATTAAGGTATTATCTTATAGGAGAAACATGGGTAAGGGTTTCGCTCTAAAATATGGTTATGAGCATGCTAAAGGAGATTTAATAGTTTTTATGGATGCTGATTTGGACTTACATCCAAAACAGATAAAGAAATTTATTGAAATAATGGAAAGAGAAAAAGCGGATGTTGTTGTTGGTTCAAAGCGACATCCAGAATCAAAGGTTAATTATCCCCTTAAGAGAAGGGTTCTTAGCGATGCTTATTTTCTAATGATTAAAATATTGTTTAATTTAAATGTTAAGGATACACAGGTTGGTTTAAAGCTGTTTAAGAGAAAAGTGCTTAGAGATGTTATGCCGAGAATTTTGGTTAAGAGATATGCGTTTGACGTTGAAGTATTGGCAAATGCTGTTAGAAGAGGATATAAGATTGCTGAGGCTCCAGTTGAATTGGATTTTAAGCATAGTAGCAATATAAGATGGAAAGATATATGGAAGATGCTTGTCGATACGCTAGCTGTAGCGTATAGAATGCATATAAGGAGGTATTACGATTGAAACTTGGTGTTTTCGCAGTTGAATTTGACCCAGAATTCTTCCTTGAAATTGGAGTTGAGAGCTTGGTGTTTCCTTTTAATACTCCTAAGGATATTTTAAAGAATGCTGAGAAGGATTTTGAAGTATTTTTAGAGTTTAAGCCCTTTGAAAACGGGGTTGTTGAAGATGTATTTGGGAAAAAGGCAAATTTGAAGGCTTTAGGTTGCCCATCAGATGACAAATTAAGAGTTAAAAATATATCAAAGCTTGAAGATGTTGAATATGAAGTTATACTGGATTTTGTTAGATTTCCATCCCCAGCTAACGGTGATTTCTTTTATTCATGCTTCTGCGAGAATTGTTATAAAAAGGCTAGAGAACTTGGATTCAATTTAAATGAGATTAGAGGAAATGTTAAGGAATATTTGAAAACTGATGATGTTAGCATGCTTGAAGATTGGTTTAACTTTAAGAAAGAGGTGATTAAAGACTATTTGGAGTGGTCCGAGTTAAAAAGGGCCTTCTTCTTTACCCCATCTCTAAGTTTTTTGGTTGGACAGAGCTACGATTTTGAGCTTAAATGCATCTATCCTATGGTATATCCTGAAGATGCAGGGCCAGCGTGCATAGGATATGAACTATCATACATGAAAGGTGCTCTTAAGGACGAAATTTTGAGGAATATTGAGAAAAAAGGAGATGAAATAATAAGGAAGGAATTCGAAAAGGCTTTGAAATCCAAAGCAGGAGTTGAGCCAATAATAATGATCTCAGAAAATATAAAGGAAAGACTTAAAATGCTTAAAAAAGCTAAAAAGGTCTACATTTTTGCATACTCAAAAAATAAGAGGGAACTGTTCTATGAATTATTATGAGGGTCTTAGCATTTCTCCTCATCTCAGTATTTCTCTTGATGTTTGGATATAATGCAGTTGAAGCTGCCTATCCTTTGCATGCCTATAATCAAGCCACAAAGATTCTTTCAATTTTATATCTTGTTTTAACGCTATCAAGCACATTTGCTGGATTTTTAGCAAGCATAAAACCTCCTGGAACCCTAATAATATTTGGCCCAGTAGGATATTTCATATTCACATTCAGTTTGCTGCTGAATAATTTTTTATTATCTCTAATTTCCTCGATAATCATTGGATTTTCATCTGCAATATACTGGGTATGCTGTAGAACGATAGTTTATAGGGAGGTTGAGGAGCATAGATGGGGTTTTGCTTTTGGATTGATAAGTGTTGCAGCTGTGTTAGCAGGGGGTCTAGGCCCATTTATACTTTTGAAAATATCCTATGAAAGTTTGCTGAAGATATCTTCTGGATTATGTTTGCTCTCAATTCTTCCACTTTTACCATTACATGGAGCAGGGAGAACTAAAAAGGAAACACTAGCGCTATCCTCAATTAAAAACTGTTTAAACAGAAAATTGATTTTGTATGCCTTTGCAGCATTTTGCTTTTCTGTAAACCTTCCAATTGTGATAGCATACATCCCAACCATAGGTAAGGATGTTGTAGGAGAGTACAGATTGCTATCGTATGCAATTCCAAGCACATTTTCATTGCTTGGTGGAAACTTATACGACAAATTTGGTGCAATCATAATTCCGATATCGGCATTGCTAGCATTAATAGCATTTCTAAATCTTCCAAATAACATAATTGTCTGGGGTTTTATTCTTACAGCATCATTTTCAGTCTTACTTCCAGGATTTCAGGCATTTCTGGGTAGAATTGTAAATAAGGATAGGATACCTATTGCTCTTGGTTTTATTGGCTTAATCTCCGGCTCAGGAGTTTCTTTGAATATAGCAATTATAGGCGTGTTGTTAGGCTTGGCTAGGTTGTATCTAGCATCTCTTATGATACTTGGGATAGTGCTTAGTGTTTATTTAATAACAAAATAAAAAATAAGAATGATGCACTTATTTTAGGTTTTTGTAAACTACTCCCACCTTTCGGAGGGAGCTTTATGCCCTCATCACGGATAGAACTCTGGCAAGGGCTGGTTTACGCAGCCCATAGCCCTGAAGACTTTGCCTTAGAGCTATCCAGCCTTAAAGGCCTCATTGCCTTGAACCTCAAGGCTCTTAATGTTGCTTTAAGCAAAAAAAGTATTTAAAAGTTACCGCAATTCCTCCCCACGCTTACGCATATGGTCTCCTTGCGGTGGTTAAGATGAACATACTTTGGTTCAACTGGAGAGATGTAAAAAATCCTGAAGCTGGGGGTGCTGAGATCTATACTCATGAAATTGCAAAGAGATTGGCTAAAAGGGAATACTCTATCACATTGTTCACAGCCAAATTTAAGGGTTGTGAAAAGGAGGAAGTTATTGATGGTGTTAGAGTTATTAGGGATGGGGGGAAGTTTACTGTATATCAAAAGGCGAAGAAATTCTACAGGAAAAACAGTAATAAATTCAATATAGTGATAGATGAGATAAATACAAAGCCTTTTCTCACACCAAAATTTGTTGATAATCGCAAGATAGTGGCTTTAATACATCAGCTTGCTAGAGAGTTTTGGTTTTATGAAACCCCATTCCCCATAAATTTGGTTGGTTATTATGTTTTAGAGAAAAGATGGCTTAAAAATTATGTGAGCATACCGACAATAACTGTTTCAAATTCCACAAAGGAGGATTTGGAGAATTTAGGGTTTAAGAAAATATTCATAGTTCACAATGGGGTGAATGTAGAACCAGTTGATAGAATTCCAGAAAAAGTTGAGAAACCTACAGTTATTTTCGTTGGAAGAATGAAAAAAGCAAAGAAACCACAAGATGTTATTGAAGCATTTAAAATCGTTAAGAAGGAAATAAGAGATGCAGAACTCTGGATGGTTGGAGACGGATATCTTAGAAAAAAATTACAATTCAGGACAGAAGATGTAAAATTCTTTGGTTATGTAGATAAGAAAACCAAAGACGAGTTGGTAAAGAAAGCATGGGTTATAGCTGTGCCAGGTGTGAGGGAAGGTTGGGGGCAAGTTGTCACAGATGCAAATGCTTTAGGAACACCTGCAGTTGGTTATGATGTTCCTGGGCTAAGGGATTCAATAAAGCATGGATATAATGGAGTTTTAGTTGATAGCAATCCAGAATCATTAGCTGAAGCAATAATAGAGGTATTGTATGATGATAATTTAAGGAAGAAATTAAGCAAAAACGCAATAAAATGGGCAAAGCGATTCAGCTGGGATAAAAGCGCCAAAGAATTTGAAAGGGTTTTGAAAAGGGTTGTTGAGAAGAGATTGTGATGATAAAAAAATGCTCATGGGTTTCAGAGCTTCAGCAGCCATCTCCACAATGGCACGAATTTAATCACCCCTCTCTTTCCAAACCAGCTCAGTTCTCTTTCATCCTCATAATCCCAGGTTATGACTATTAACTTCGGATTATGCTCTTTAAACAATTCTCCAGCTTTAAGTAAAGCTCTTATCTCTCTTTTGTCTATTTCGTCAAAAGAATTTGCATAGCTCACTTGGACTAGTTGTTCTATCCTTGTTCTTCCTTTGATCAAGAAGTCCACTTCGTAACCTTCTTGCGTCTTGAAATAAAAGATTTCCAGGTTTGGATTAAAGTAGCTTTTTCTTCTCAAGAAATCTATTGCCACAGCGTTTTCCATCAACTTACCGAGATTTTCGGAAAATTTGAAACCCAAACTATTGAAGAATCCTGTGTCTATTACATAAGCTTTTTTCGGAGATTTTTTATTTCCTTAGCCTTAAACGAGAATGCATCAAAAAATACGAATAAATAAGAATCTTCCAAATAATTTAGATAATTTTTTGCTGTGTGCTCGCTACCTAAGTTAAAATGTTTTTTGATAGAGGTGTATGTGACATAATTGGATACGTTAGCTAGGATGTAGTCCGCAATATCCCTTATAGTTTTTCTGTACTTGATATTGTGCCTTAACACTATGTCTTTTGTTATCGTTGCGTTATAAAGTTCGTTCAAATAAATGATAGGATCTTCTTTTTCCACTACAACCTCTGGAAATCCACCAACCTTGATGTAATTTTCCAAAAGTTTCTTTATTTTAGCTACGTCCCTATCTGTTTCCATTTTAAAATCCATAGCTCTCAGAAATTCCTGAAACTGAACGGAAACAGTTCTATCGAGATCGCCCTTCCTGTTAAATGTGTTGCAAGCTCCTTTGAAAGCAGTTTAGCACTGGAGCCGGTAACGAACACGTCGAAACCCTCTCTATGCAATCTATTTACAAACAGCTCCCATCCTTCAAGATTCTGCACTTCGTCCAAGAAAATTATATCAAAATCCCCATAAATTTCAATCAGGGTCTTTAATATTTCTTCGGGAGCATGACCGATTAACCTCTCGTCATCGAAATTCACATAGGCAAAAATTCTTTCCCGAGAGGTATAAGTATGTAAAAAATGACTTTCCACACCTTCTTATACCGGTGATTACTTTCACTAACTTGGTTTTATGTATTTTTCTTTCTCTCTCAACTATTTTAGTGGCTCTTACGCTTCTCTCAAGCAAAATTCTTTGGGATTTTAACACATCTTTAAGCATAATAATTTTGGTACTGCAGAAAATTTTAAATTTTTCTGCATTACTAAATGGTCAGCTGATTGTCAGCAGCCACTTCCACAGAGGCAAAAACTTTACCTTCTTTCCCCTAACCTCTTCCTCCCCTTCATAATCCCAAGTTATGCAAAGCAAGTCCTTACATTTTAACAACTCAGAAGCTTTCAACAAAGCTTTAATCTCCCTTTCCTTTACCTCATCCCTCTCATTAGCATAGGTAACCTGAATCAACTGCTTTGCCTTCAACCCTTCTTTTACTACAAAATCGACTTCCCTGCCTTGACTGTCCTTAAAATAATAAAATTCCATATTCGTAAATTCCTTTCTCCTTAAAAGCTCTATTGCAACTGTATTTTCCATGCACGCCCCAATATTTTCATTAAATCTCGGATTCACCCAGTTTATAAAACCGTTATCTATGCAGTATACCTTCACAGGATATTGGGCTCTATCCTTCACTTTCGGTGAAAAAATCTCCGATTTGAAAATTA
>CAZWFW010000056.1:0-5919 GCA_964633445.1 Candidatus Undinarchaeota archaeon
AAAATTTAATGATAAAGTTAATCAATCATAAAAACATTCCTAAAATTTCCTGGCTCTCTAGCTCTTTTAATTTCTCTTAAAATTTCTTTAATTTCCTTTTTAACTTGAGAAAGCCATTTCTTAAAATCAAATTCTCCCCATTCATTTGACAGAACTATTATTTTTGGTTCTTTCTTAGCTAAATAAACGTAAGGGCGCATATATTCTTTCCAAACCTCTTCTAAGCTTGCCTCATATCTTTTTCTTCTCATTTCCTAAGATTTCTAAAGAAATTTTCATTTCTTTTGCTATTAATTCAAGCTTCTCCTCATCTATTATATTCCTAAGCTTATGATAAAGAAATGTAGCATCCTTAATGTCTTTCTCTGCCCCAAGATAAAGCTTGTAGGGAATTTGGATTTCCGGTGGTGAAATAAATAATTCTATTGGGCCTATTATAACTTTTATCCTATTTTCAAGTGTAAATCTATCAAATAAGTCTTTTGCAACCTTTAAATCAAAATACCACTTTTCTTGTGTAAACACATCTACTTTTTCTTTTAACTCAGAAGGAATTTTGAAAAAATTCTCAAAATTTTCAGGTATTTCAAACCCCACCGAAAGAAGTTCCCCATACATTTCTTTAGCCTTATTTTTTTCAAGAGGACTTATTATTATATCAACATCCTGAGTAGGTCTTTCTTCTCCAAGCAAGATAGAGACATAGCCACTAACAATTGCATAGCAGGTATATTTTTCAATTATTTTAACAAACTTACCTACAAGATTATCAAGCAAACTTGGCTTCTTTTCAATCTTCAGCGCTCTCATGTTTTTATAATTAAATTAATTTTTGTAAATTATTTAAGTTTTCAGCATTCTTAGATTTTAATTAGGAAGGGAAATGTTGAGGCTGCAATAGAGCAATATAAACTTTTAAGAATTTTTGAGATTATCACTTTTTAGATTAAAATATCTGCAGATCTCCTCGATGAATCAGGAAGCTCCCTGCGTAAGCGGGGAGTAGTTCACCTTCTGAATTCCTCAACAATTTTCATCAACTTTCTTACTCTTTCAACATCAACCTCATTTTCTATTTTGCCATTTCTCTTAAAATAGGTACCAACAAAAAACCCATCCGCAATTTTTAAAAAATTCTTGATGTTGCTGGCATTAACACCACTACCAACAATCACTGGCGCATTGGTAGCTTGCTTAATTTTCTTAACATCCTCGATGCTTGGCGCTCTGCCAGTTTCTATGCCAGTAACTGTCAAAGCATCAGCTTTTCCCCTGAAATATGCGTGCTTTGCTTCCTGTATAATATCAAAAAAAATGATATGCATGTTTAACATGAACATCTGCAAAAATCTTAGCATTACTTTTTAAAATTCTTTTCAGTCTTAAAGTTTCATACGCTTTACCTTCAATTATACCCTGATCTGTAAACGCTATACCAGTATGTACATTAACTCTTATAAACTCGGCATTTATTGCAGTAGCTATCGCTAGCGCTGCAACCACATCATTTCTAAGAACATTTATGCCTAGCGGTAAGTCAAATTCCTTTTTGATCTCATGCGCTACTCTTGTAAAGAAAGGTAGAACATACTTTGGAACTTCTTTGAAGTAAGGCTTATCTCCGAAATTCTCAATTAGAAAACCATCAACACCACCCTCAACTAAAGCCTTAGCGTCATTGATTGCAAAATCAATGACTTCATCAAAATTATCGTAGTCTGGTGAGCCTGGCAAAGGTTTTAAATGTATCATGCCAATTACTGGTTTTTCCTTTTTAAAGATTTTCTTAAGCATTTTTATAAAATAGTTATAGCAAGCTTTTAAAATAAACAGCTAAAATTTTTTGTGCATTAGCAATCGTAACAGGCTTAGCTGCAGCATTTATCCCTTCTAAGTCTAGTGAGCGATTTACTTCCATTATACCCCCCCTACGGTCCCTTCAAGCAAAAGCTCAAGTCAAAGCGAATACTAAACTACATTGAGGTTGACGAAACTTACACATCTCAAACATATTCTGTCTGTGGAGACATAAAAAAAGCAACAGGAAACACAGAGGTTTGTATGTTTCAGAAGATGTGGTAATGTCATGAATGCTGACATTAACGGTGCTTTGAATATCTCAAAGAAAGTAGTTTCCCGAATCCGTAAGGATGTGAACTGCCTGTGAGGATAGGGGTTGCCTACTTTGGCAACCAAACTCCTAACGAATCTCTGTCCGTAAGGCGGGGGTAGTTCACTGTTCTAAAAATTTAATAACTTTCTCTGTAAATTTCTCCGTAGTCAAACTTCCTCCTAAATCTCTTGTAAATAACCTCTTACTAAAAACTTTTTCAATAGCATTTTCTATTTTTTTAGCTTCTTTAATCATACCTATATATTCGAGCAACATTTTAGCGGAAAGGATAGCTGCTGTAGGGTTTGCAATACCCTTACCAGCAATATCTGGAGCAGTGCCATGCACAGGTTGAAATAACGCATATTCATCACCGATGTTTGCACTAGGCAGTATACCTAAGCTACCAACCAAACCTGCAACCTCATCTGAAAGTATATCACCGAATAAATTAGGACAAAGAAGAACATCATACTTATCCGGCTCTTTAATCAATTTCATACTCATAGCATCAACAAGAACTTCCTCAACGCATACATCAGGATATTGCCTAGCTACTTCAAATGCCGCTTGCTTAAACAACCCACATGTTTCTCTCATTATATTTGATTTGGTGACTACTGTAACCTTGCCTCTCCTCATTTTAGCTAGCTCAAAAGCTTTCTCTGCAACTTTCAAGGATTTCTCTTTGCTAATAACCCTAAGGGTAAATGCGTAGTCTCCAAGCCTCCACTCTATCCCAGAGTAAAGGTCTTCCGTGTTCTCTCTCACTATGATCAAATCAAGGTCTCTTAGGCTTATGTTTGAAAAACTTTTTGCGGGTCTTATGTTTGCATAAAGATCGAACATCTTCCTTATCGCAACTATTGTGCTTTTAAACTCTTTTTTATCTAAGGGGGTCTGCATGGGGCCTGCAAGACAAATCTTGTATCTCCTTATAGCTTCAATTGTTTCTTCAGGAAGATTCGTTCCAAGCTTAGCATATGCCCCGTATCCAGCCTCCACAATCTCATATTTTATCCTGCCTTTGCATACTTGATCTAAAACCTTTAATGCGCAAGGAATAATCTCTTTTCCAATCCCATCTCCATAAATTACAGTTATTTTCATCGCTTGCGTAACAGTAGCAATTTTTAAGATATTGATAGATTTGCAATAAAATATTTTCCATATGGAAAATGTTGACCAGTTGATTTTGTTGTTATTTGGATAACATCAGCTTCCTAAGCTTCCGAAGAAAAAATATATAACTTCTTAGGAAATAGTTAAAACATAGGGCCCATAGCTTGGCTTGGAGAATGTTGGCTTTTAACCCGAAGGTCACGGGTTCGAAACCCGTCGGGCCCATGAATGGGTACAGAAGCTGAGGAAATCTTAAAGAAGCTTCCAGATTTAATTAGAAAGGATGAGGAATTTAGAATAAGGTTATTTGGAATTTTCGTTGAGCATTTTCCAGTAAGGGAAGAATATATTGAGATTCTAAGAAAACTCGAAGAGCATGACAAAAAATTCGAGGAAATGCTTGCTGAACTAAGAGAACACAGAAAAATCCTAGAGAGACATGACAAAAAACTCGAAGGACATGACAAGAAGTTTGAAGAAATCGTAGCAGAGCTAAAAGAACACAGAAGAATCCTGGAGAAACATGACAAGAAGTTTTGAAGAAATCGTAGCAGAGCTAAAAAGGCATGATGAGTTGCTCGAATTGCATGGAAAGGAACTAAAATCCTTAAGGGCAACGTTAGGAGCTATTGGAGCAAGATGGGGAATGCTTGCTGAGGATGCATTTAGAAAGGGCATGGAGGGGATTATTAGAGATATATATCCAGAGGGGGAGGTTAGAAGATGGGAATATTATGATAAAGATGGATATGTGTTCGGTTTTCCCTCAATAGTAGATGTGGATGTTGTTTTGAGAGATAGAAAGCATATATTGGTTGAGATAAAAGCAAACGTGAGCAAAGCAGATGTTTTCGCATTTTATAAAAAGGCAGAGCTATATGCTAAAATCAACAAAGTCAAGCCTGAATTAGTAGTTCTAACGCCTTTTATCGACAGAGATGCAGAAGAAGCATGCATAAAATTTAAAATAAAAGTTTACAAGCCATAACTGAAGGGGTTATGGTTATAGCACTCATTGCAGAATTTACGCTCTTTTTACCATGCTTTCCTAATATAACCACCTTTCCCTTACAAAATTTATAAGACCACCATTTTGAATTATCTCCACAACAAATTTAGGATATGGCTCCGATTTTAGAGTTATTCTCTTAGTAAGATTTTTTATTAAACCTTTTTCGAAATCTATCTCTATTTCGTCACCCTCCTCAATCTTATCAGCATCTTTGCAAATAATGACAGGCAATCCTATATTTATAGCATTTCTAAAAAATATTCTTGAAAAGGATTTTGCAATAATTGCCTTTATACCGCAAGCCTTCAAAGCCAAAGCAGCAGTTTCCCTACTGGAACCGCATCCAAAATTTTCACCAGCGACTATAACATCTCCCTTTTTAACATTTTTAGCAAATTCTGGCCTGTACTCTATGAAAGCAACTTTAGCCAGCTGTTTCTCATCCGTAGTGAGGTTATATCTGCCAGGTGTTATCAAATCCGTATTTATATTATCGCCAAACTTCCAAACTCTCATAGATAACACCTGGGATCCGTTATTTTACCCTCTATTGCTGAAACTGCAGCGGTTGCTGGGGAAGCAAGATAAATTTTCGCATCAGGATGTCCCATTCTTCCCTCAAAGTTTCTATTTGATGTTGATAAACAAACCTCATCTTTAGCAAGCACACCCTGATGCCTACCTAAACAAGCTCCGCATCCAGGATTGGTAACTATTGCTCCAGCTTTAAGCAAAATTTCTATGTAACCTTGCCTCATAGCCTCAAGATAAACTTTTTTTGAAGCGGGAGTAACTATTAACCTCACATTCTTGTCTATTTTCCTGTTTTTTAGTATTTTCGCAGCTATTTTTAGATCTTCAAGCCTACCATTTGTGCATGTGCCTATAAAAACCTGATCTACTTCTAACCCTTCCACCTCACTTATACTCTTAACATTATCAACTCTATCTGGGCAAGCTATCATTGGTTCAAAGTCAGATGCGTCATAAGCAATCTCATCTTCATAACATGCGTTTTTGTCACTGACAACAGATTTTCCCCTACCATTTACAAATCTCTTCACTTTTTCATCAGCCTCCGTTATACCATTTTTAGCTCCCATTTCAATAACCATGTTACAGATTGTTAATCTGCTATCAATGCTTAACTTTCCGATGAGGGATCCGCAAAATTCAACAGCTTTATATGTTAGCCCATTCTCTCCAAATTCTCCAATTATACTTAATATAATATCCTTAGCAAAAACACCTTTTCGTGGCTTGCCGTCAATCCTTATCTTTATACTTTCTGGAACTCTAAGCCAAATTTTTCCAGTAGCATAAACGCAAGCAATATCTGTTGACCCTACTCCTGTAGCAAACGAATTTAAGGCTCCCAAAGTGCATGTATGCGAATCTGCTCCAATTATAACTTGTCCCATGCTGGCAAACTTCTCTGCTACAACTTGGTGACAAACACCTTCACAAATAACATCAATGCCTTGCTTATTAGCGAATTCCCTTATTTTTTTATGAAGCTCAGCAACATCTACGTTGGGTGATGGTATTACATGATCAAAAAATATTTTTATCTTACTAGGATTAAACACCCTATCTGCAACATTATAAAAGGATTTTATTGCTAGAGGTGTGGTGCTGTCATGTGAATATGCTAAATCTACATTAACAACTA
>CAZWFW010000057.1:0-5900 GCA_964633445.1 Candidatus Undinarchaeota archaeon
TACCTAAAACAATGGGGGTGGTTAATTTTTAAGCCCGAATACCTTGAGCTTAGAAGGAAGATAGAAGAACTTAGCAAATACAGAGGTAGTGGCACCGAGTTGATAAGTGTTTATATCCCTGCGGGAGCAGAGCTTGCAAAAATTGCTGAAAGGTTAAGACAAGAGCAGAGTACGGCTGAAAACATAAAATCGAAACAAACAAGGAAGAACGTGATTGATGCTTTAGAAAGAATTTTACAGGTTTTAAAATTTTTTAAACAAACGCCTGAAAATGGTTTAGCAGTTTTTGCAGGGAATATAAGCCAGGTGAAGCAGGATATCCGAGTTTTTTACATCATACCACCAGAACCAATAAAAATTAGTTTGTATCGATGCAACCATAAATTTCACCTAGAACCCTTAAAAGAATTGCTCGAGTCCAAAGATATCTACGGTTTGATTGTTATTGACAGACAGGAAGCAAATATAGGAATACTGAAGGGTAAGCGAATAGAATTACTTAAGACTTTAGAATCTGCAGTACCTGGAAAGTTTAAGGCAGGAGGCCAGTCTGCAAGGAGATTTGAGAGAGTAATTGAGGGGTTGGCAAGAGATTTTTACAAAAAAGTTGGAGAGGTAGCAAGCAAGTGTCTGTTGCAACATGATATAAAGGGATTGCTTATAGGCGGTCCTGGCCCTACAAAAAATGAGTTTGCTTCTGGGGATTACCTAGATTATAGGCTAAAAGAGAAATTGATTGGGGTTGTTGATACTGGCTATGCTGACGAATATGGATTAGAAGAGCTTGTTAACAAAGCAAAAGATTTGATTAAAGAATCTGAAATTGCTAAGGAAAAGAGAATAATGAATAAATTTTTAACTATGCTAGCAAAAGAAGACGAGCTTGTTACATATGGTAGGAATGAAGTTATTAAAAGTTTGAAGCAAGGTTGCGTAGATGTACTTCTAGTTTCCGAATCTTTAGATGCTAAATTTATTCAAGAATTGAAAAAAACCGCTGACGAAATGGGTACAAAAGTTGAAATAATATCCACAGAAACAAGAGAGGGTAAGCAACTCGAAGCTTTGGGCGGTTTGGGTGCTATACTAAGATTCAGGGTGAGTTAATTTTCTGCAATAGGCAAATATCTCATGCTTCTCCAGCAAGACCCATTTCTTAACCTCTAATCCTAGGGAGTTTAAAAATTTCTCTACGATTTGCCTTACAGCCTCCGCGTTCATACCCATCAATTTAAAGCAAACCAAAACTTTTCCATTTTCCTTTAAAACCTTCAAGCATTTTTCCAATGCTTTTAGAACTCCAAAAATATTTAAACTTAGATCTATCAGCAAAACATCAACTCTCTCACCTTTAGTAAAAACGAAGGGACTTCTCTCAAAAACATTTGCCTTAGTAACAACAACATTGCTCCTCATTTTCTCAATCCTTTTTAGAGTAGGTATGAATTCCTCACTTATCTCAACTCCATAAACCCTGCTAGCATGTTCAGATGCGTAAAGTAAAAACCCCCCAGCCGAGGAACCAACATCAAGCACAACTTCATCTCCCGAGAATATTCTTAGCTTTTCGTCCAATTCCTTAAGTTTGTAGTAGCCAGAAGGTTTGTCAATTAGAAATTCACCAATTACTTCAACTTTATCTGCTAACTTTACATCATACGCGAAATCTTTAATAATTTTACCATTAACCCTCACGTAACCATTACGTATTAAGAGCCTAGCTTTACCCCGCGATGGAACACCTAAAAACCTCACTAAGTACAAATCCAACCTCATATTACCTTTCTTATTAAAGGCACTAGAATATTTAACAGAAGGATTGTTATGATGAGGAATGTGATGGCTAATGCGATACCTCTTCTTTGCTTTTCCTTTAAACTAGGAAAAAGATCCTTAACTATCAACCCTCCATCAGCGGGTAAAAATGGCAATAAATTTACCAAACCAATGGCGAAGTTGAAAAAGGAAAGCCATAAAAGTAAATATATAGCTGGCCAAATAATCGGGTCAAAATCTGCGTTGTAATTCTTTTCGTTTATAATTTTTAAGAAGGTTAATGGATTTCCAACAATTAAATTTAAACCTAGAAACGCAATTTTCCAATCCTTTATACAAGGACTTCTCTCAACAATATAAATTCCCATATATGTTGAATTCGTTTTTGGATTTTTCTCTAAAATCAATCTAAATTTCCTTCCTTCCGCATCCTCTACAATCAAAGTATCATTCGGTTTTTTGTTGTGCAATATTTTGCCTATATCCTCAAAACACATTATCTTTTGATCATCCATATATGCAATAGCCATCTCAGCCTTTAATCCAGCTTTTTCTGCAGGTGAGTTGTTTGTTACATTTGTTATGTAGATATTGGGAAATTTCGGTGTCAAATAGCTAGCAATTAGAAAAGCTGCTGCGGCAGCTGCTACTAAACCAACAATTATGTTTGTAAAAGAACCAACGCTATAGACTCTTATCCTCGATAATGTCCTTGCATTTCTTAAGCTAGACTCATCTGGCTCAACAAATGCTCCAGGAATTATAAGAGCAATAAAATAACCAAAAGACTTAACCTTTATACCCTCACATCTGGCAACAACACCATGAGCAACTTCATGCACAAGTGCTGTTATTGCTATTGCCAAAATACCGTAAAGAACGGGGATATAAACATCAGTTCCTGGAATTTTTGTTCCTGGAATAACAGGAACAACTCCTGGGGGCAATTCAGGGTTTCTCACCAACAGGAGAGTATAATCTAGGAGAATATACGTTACTAAAATTGAGAAAAGGAGGCAAACTGGGATTGCTAACGTTGAATAGAATTTCCAGAAAATTTTCGGTTTTGCAAGTTTCTCAAGCAAGTTTACACCTTTCTTAAACTTTCTAATCAAAATAACCTTATGCTCCACCTTAATGTTTTGTTTATCCAAATAAATAATTAAGAGCAGAAATGCTATGAAAGGGGCTAACGAGGAAAACAGTGAGGCGACGTGTTCAACAAAACTTTCAAAAAACATAATTAAGTTTTTAAGCTAAATAAAAAAATAAATTTTGGGAATTTAACCGAACAATGCAGCAAGCCCTGCTGCAGCTTCTTCCTTCTTCTCTTCCTTCTTCTCCTCTTTTTTCTCTTCTTTTTCCTTTTTTTCCTCAGAAGGGGCTGTAACAGGAGCCGTGGGTGCTACTGGTAACGACTCCTTAAGAATGTCATCTATGTTAACTCCCTCCAAGCTACTAATTAAAGCTTTTACTTTAGCATCATTTACCTGAACACCAGCAGCCTCTAAAATCCTTTTCATGCTATCCTCATCAATTTTCCTACCAGCACTGTGAAGCAACAAAGCTGCATATACGTACTCCATTCTCTCACCTCTGATTTGTTATAAAAATGGTTAATGATAATGCTTATAAATTTAAAAAAACTTATCATAGTCCAAAAGTTAACTTTCATAATACTCTATAAAATCGTAACACATTTCATAGCAATATAGGGGCCGTAGCTCAGCCTGGGAGAGCACCGGACTGAAGATCTGCGGATCTTCTGATTTAATAGGAAAATGAGGAGCGGAGATCCGGGTGTCCCGGGTTCAAATCCCGGCGGCCCCACTAAATACGCTTTCTAGATATTTTATTCCTATAAAAATAGTTAAAAATTACTTATAAAGCATAAAGTATTTAAAAAATATGGAAGGTGCCTAAAATGACAAGGCTAATTACTGTTGCAAGTGGTAAGGGTGGTGTTGGTAAAACAACTATGGTAGCTAACCTGGGTGCAGCACTTGCTCAGATGGGTAAGGATGTGTTGATAGTTGATGCAAATTTAACAACACCAAACCTTGGACTGCATTTAGGCATGCCATTACCGTCAGTAACTTTGCATGATGTTCTAGCTGGTGATGCTTTTATAACAGAAGCAATAGCTATGCATCCCTCGGGCATAAGAGTCATTCCTGCTGGTATATCTCTAAACGATTTAAAAAGAGCAGATCCTAGAGAACTCGGTGATATAGTGCTTGACTTGATCGGAGTGAGCGATATTGTTTTAATTGATGCTCCAGCAGGGCTTGAGGAGGGAGGTGTTGCAGCTTTAGAAGCAGGAGATGACTTACTTTTGGTTACAAATCCAGAATTGCCTGCAATAACTGATGCTTTAAAAACAAGGAAGATCGCTGAAGAGGTTGGCACTGATTGCATAGGCGTAATTCTTAATAGGGTTAGAAATGAGATAACAGAAACTACAGTCAACGAGGTAGAGGCTATGGTTGATGCTCCAGTCATTGGTATAGTTCCAGAGGATTTGGAAGTTAGAAAAGCTATAGCTGCGAAGAATCCAGTAGTTATAGCAAATCCAAATGCTCCAGCAAGTATAGCAATTAAACAAATAGCTGCTCAGTTGGTTGGCGAGGTATATATACCTCCAAAGGTTGCAGTAGCGAGAGAGGGGTTATTTACAAGAATTTTAAGATTTCTCAGATTGAAGTAACCTATTTATTTTATAATTTTTTAATTTTGAGTAAACTACTCCAGCCATCGCAGGAGTTTTTAGGTGATAAGCTCTAGCATCAGGGAGCGTTGCCCTAATGCTAATGTTCACTTGCTATGGTTTAATAGGTGTTAAAGAAAGCTTATGCATGTTCCTGCATGGTTATATTTTCCAAAAAACAAATTATTTAAATGTTTACCTCAATTCTCCACCCTTTGAATAGAGTCTCCTCGTGGTTAAGATGAAGTTTGTAGCAATACCATCAACATATACAGCTGAGCAAAAAAATCTTTATATTAGAACATATAGAATTGGTATCCTAGCAAGAGTTTGCTCAACCTTTGCAATTGATAAAATTGCTGTTTATTATGACAAAGACCCCAAATTTGAAAGCCATGCTTTAGGAAGATTCATTGTTAAGGTTTTAAAGTATTGCAACACACCTCCCCACTTGAAGAAATATTTATTTCCAAAAGATAAAGATTTGAGGTATGTTGGTGTAGTCCCCCCATTGAAAACGCCTATGCACGCACCGCAGGATTTTAATTCAAAATATAGGCAGGGATATGTTCTTGAAGTTAAAAGGAAAGTAAAAGTAGACTGCGGGCTTGATAAGCCGATTTATGTTAAAGGTAAGGCAAGTAAAGGTGATATTGTCTTTGTTGATCTAGAAAGACGTAAAATCGTTAAACCAAGAGGTGTGTATACGGGTTACGATGCTTTTTACTTTAATAAAGGACTCGAGATATTACTTAGTGAGCTAAGATCAAAGAATTATTTCATAATAGGTACCTCCAAATTTGGCAAGCCTATAAATGAGATTAAGCTTGAAAAGAGGAAGAATATTGCAATAATTTTTGGATCTCCATTTAGAGGTCTACTTGACATATGCGATGCCAACCATTTCGACGCTCTTATAAATTTTGTTCCTGATCAAAGCGTATTAACAATAAGAACAGAGGAAGCTCTGCATTATGTTTTAGCAATTCTAAGGTATTTAAGTATTCTCTAAATGAAAATATAGTTTTGAATTCTGCAACCGTTAAACAGATAGCTAAAACAATATAATATCTTTCCGAAAGGGAAGACGGGGGCAGAAAAAATATATAGCATTGACACTAATGATAATACAATGAGCAAGGTTACTATAAAAGTGGAAGCAGACACTCATAGAAAATTGCTTGAGGTGGTTTCAAGGTTGCAATTAAAAAAGAAAAGGCGGGTTACTATAGATGAGGCAATAAGGGAGTTGATTAAGCATGCTAAGCTATAAATTCAGCTTATATCCTTCAAAGCGTATTGAGGCAAAGCTAAATCTTGCATAAGCTTTCTATATATCTGCATGCAGAATACTGATGAGGGATAAAAAGCTTGATAGCCTGTTGAAGAGAAGACCTCTACTCAGAACCATCTCTTA
>CAZWFW010000058.1:0-5836 GCA_964633445.1 Candidatus Undinarchaeota archaeon
GAGCGTGAAGCTCTGGGTGAACGCCCAACCTCGCAAGCTTCCACGTTGGAAGCCCCTTGCGTAAGCAAGGGGAGGAGGTCACCACCATAATTTCCCTTGCTATAGGAATTCCCTTGTTAGGGGATGTTTTTTACTTGTTTTGACTTGTTTTTGAGTAAATTCTCCACCGATTATCCATAAAAGAAAAAAATCAGGCTTGCAACCCTCCTAGTCCATTATATTTAATGAACAATATTTTTCCATATGGAAAATTTTTAAAAGAAAATTTTAAAAATTATCACCTTAAAGTAGTAAGATGCTTCCGATAATCGAGCCAATAAAGGTTGGTATACTGATAGGTATGGTGAGCTACGCAGTTACAGTCCCTTTAGTCATCGTACAAGTGAGATTTGCTGGTCATTACAGCCTTTTTACATCCAGAGCGAAGCAGTTTTTACTTGAAGTTGTAGTTGGTCCTACTATTGAGGAGCTTATCTTCAGGTATGCGCTGATAACGTTTTTTGTAGCACATCTAGGGCTAAGTTCGATAATTTCAATCCTGCTGTCAGCAGTACTCTTTGGCCTAGCCCATAGGTGGTATATGATGATACCTGCAACAATTACTGGAGCCCTCTATGGTTATTGTTTTATCTACTACGGTATAATTGCGGCAGTAATTGCGCATATGACACATAACTTCTTTGCAAGCGTATGGTAAGCACAATACTTGCTGGCATAGCAACTGGAGCCAGTGTATTTGCTTTATCTATTGCGATCACTAATATCATGAGATATAAACCGGTACCTCCAGAAATAAAGGTTTTCAAAATTTATAGACCAATAGGCTGGATTGTTGAGGAAGTAATTTATAGATGGGCATTGCTAGGATTTCTTTTAAGAGGTTTTCCTACGTGGCTTTCACTAATAATTTCCAGTGCGATTTTCGCTTTAGCACATCCTCTAGAAAAATCAAGATTAATAATATCCTTTGTGGCTGGAATGCTTTATGGGATATGCTTTCTGGAGTATGGGATTCTAGCAGCGATAATAGCTCATCTAACAACCAATTTTTTAGTCTTCTTCCTTTTGGGATGGATATACAAGAAGGAGATTACGGTAACAGTTTAGTGTCATGCTGATTAGTATTATGCTGACTATGGTACTGGCAGAATTCATTACTTCTCTAGGGGTTAATTTTTGCGTAATTTTATAATTCTAATACAAAAATATTAAAATATTATGATTGAGCAAATTGATAGGTTTGTAGAGGCTCCCGGCAATTATCTGATACTTTTCTACAGCTTTGAACAATATGTTTCGGATTTAAAAGAATTTTTAAGAAGAATAGAGATAAACGCTCAGAAAAAAGTTATATATATTTCGCCAAACAAACCAGCTAAAGACTTTGAGACGTTTTCAAATTTCGTTGTGATAGACTGCATTTCTAAACTTCTTGGAGGGGATATCTCTGAGCAAAATAACTGCGTATATTCCTCACCTTATCTACCAGAGTTGAGTTTGGTTTTAGACAAGACTATTGAGGAAGTTGAGAATGCTATGATTTTGTTTGATTCCCCGTCAACCTTCTTAATTTATAATCCATCAAACAACGTTTTGAAGTTTATTAATACTCTCACAACCAAGGTAAAATATCTGGATATTCACCTTTTCATTCTGGAAATACGAAAGGAAATTGACGAAAGATTTCTTGCAAAGGTTGCACAGTTTTGTGACAGAATTGTCAAATTGTATGAGACCATTGACAAGGTAAAATCCAGAATATAGCTACCTTTCTAATAAAACTCTTCAGCCATCTTCACCACCTTTTTTGCTTTACTTAGCCCTATCACTATGTAGAAATCTCCATTTATGTTAGTGCCTTCAATTTTGAAATGATTTTTAACAAATACGCACATCTTTTCTTCCATCAAATCCGATAACAGTTTTGCAAGTAAATCTCCAGAAGTTGCTATAATTTTGGGGTCCTCAACAAGTATTGTTAGCTTCAAAAACTTTCTCAGTGCCTCAACATAACTGTTTATGAGTATTTCAGCAACATCGTTTAATGTTTTCCCCTTTTTCTCGAGTAATTCCGTAAGTAGCAAAGCGCAACGTTTTGAAAATCCGACAAGCACTACGCCGCTTATATCACCCTTCAACCCAGCATATAACTTAACTACCAACTTGTTTTCCAATTCAAATTTTTCCAGAATATTCAGCACGTTTTCCATGTCAACAACGTCCACGCGAGGAGTGGTAATATTAACTATCTTGCCCAATAATTGATAAAGAGCCGTTGAAGCGTAACCAGTACCTATGTTTCCGATTTCCTTTAGCAAGTCTCTATCAATCATGCTTATATCCAGAAAATTCCCCTATCCTTTTCGTCGATCTTCTTAATGACATCGAGGATGTTCCGCTCGTTGACATCTCTGCCCCCCAATCCCCCTATAAATTCCAGAATTTTTGGTTTAGCTTCTAGCTCATAAAGAACAGATCTTAATTCCGCATAAATAGCGCCGGTAGATCCTAAGGAAACCATTTTTTCAAATACGCCTATTTTTTCATAGTTTGCGCAGATGTTGATCAAATCCTCCTCTGGAAACGGTCTAAATGTCTTAATCCTAATCAAAGCAAAGTTAAGGTTATGCTTCTCAATCACATATTCGAAACTCTCAGCAACGGAGCCTATGGTAATTATAGCATTTTTTGCATCCTCATTCAGAACTTCGATTCTACCATTTCCATATTTTCTGCCAAATATCTTGCCAAATTCATCATTAGCCTTTACGATAACATCTCTTGCCTTCTCCATAGCTTCCTGCTGAGCTTTTTTAAAATCTTGATAGTACGCTGGAGATGCCCAAGTACCCATGCTTACAGGATTTTCAGGATCTAGCTTATAAGGGGGGTTATAGGGTGGTAAGTATGAGTCGACAAGTTCTTCTTCGGCAATATCAACGGGCTCATAAGTATGGGTGAGTATAAAGCCGTCCAAGCAAACCATTGCAGGTAGCATAACATCTTTATTTTCAGCTACCTTATACGCCATAATGATGGTATCAAAGGCCTCCTGAGCGTTTTTAGCGTAAAATTGGATGAATCCTGAGTCTCTTTCAGCAAAGGAATCGCTATGATCGCACCATATATTTATGGGTGCTGAGAGGCTTCTATTACCTACTGCAATGACAAAGGGGAGGCACATTCCAGCTGCATTAAATAAAACCTCACTCATTAACTTTAACCCCTGAGATGCCGTAGCAGTGAATGCCCTTACCCCTGCAGCTACAGCACCTAAGCATGCTGAACAAGCAGAATGCTCAGACTCTACAGGGATAAATTCGGCATCCAACTCGCCATTAGCAACAAACTCGGAAATCTTTTCTACAATAATTGTTGAAGGTGTTATAGGGTAAGCCGCAACAACCTTAGGCTTACATAGCCTTACCGCATGCGCAACAGCAACGGAACCTGAGATTACCTTCCTCATTTTTCCATTACACTTTCTATAGCATTAAACGGACAAACCTCCTTACAAATTAAGCATCCCTTGCAATAATCATAATCAATCCTTGCTTTACCTTCCTCAACTTTAATAACTCCCTCAGGACAATACTGCATACAAAATCCGCAACCCCTACATTTATCGGTTACGACGGGTTTCTCAACTCGCCAACTACCAGTTTTCTTCTCTATAGCAGTACCAGCAGAAACAACAACGGAAACCTTGCTCATAGTTTATTACTATATGCAATTAAATATAAAACAAACTTGTTTTGATTGTTTTCCATATGGAAAATAAATTTTTAAAAAATGCGAATCTGAGTATAACCTTTACTTAAGAATAATGATTATGCTAAACTCCACATTAAGGGTTCCTGAAAGTGTAAAGAATAAGTTAAGGGAACCTCTGGGAAGAATCGTTGGAACTAAAGAAATTAGGAATATTTTAAAGAAGACAAAGCGAATTATAGCAGTTGGCGATTTGGTAGTGTTTTCTTTAATTGAAATAAATATGCCCTTCGATGTATGCATTGTTGATCTTAAGACTAAAAGAAGACCACTTTCACAAAAGCAAATAGAGAAAATTAACGAAATTCCCTTGAAATCGTACAAGATTCGGAACCCCGCAGGTCATATAACCAAAGAAGCTTGGGATACCATAAGGAAATGTTTAAATGAGGATGAGAAAGTAAAAATTGTCGTTGAAGGTGAGGAAGATCTGCTAGTATTGCCCGTGATTCTTCATGCAAACAATGGAGACGTCGTGCTTTATGGCCAGCCAGACAAAGGTATCGTTGTTGTTAAGATAGATGATAGAGTTAAACAAAAAGTTGTTTTTTTGCTTAGAGACATGATTCTTGACATTCTTGCAAACAATCTCAAGGATTTCCTCAGCAAATTAAAATTAAAGAAGGTTACTTTACTCTTCCATCCAGATGCCGATGGTTGCTCCGCAGCTGTTATTGCAGGTAAAACCTTAAAAACTCTCGGTATACAAGTTAACTACAGAATTCCTAGGGGGGGAAGCCCAAAAATATCATTTAAAGAAGGATTTAAAATATTGAGAGAGGATAAACCAGATCTGATAATGATTCTGGACTTGGGGAATGAGTTTTATGAAGTTATTGCCAAAATGTCTAAAAAAGTTCCTATAGCAATAATTGATCATCACGTTCTGCACGGTTGCGAAAACTTTGGTAGGGCGAAACTGTTCAACCCGCATATTTTTATCAACGCATCTCCCCCAGCCTCTTTAATAAGCTATTTCCTATTTAAAAAAATTAGAAGCGTAAATAATCTTGAGTGGATAGCTGCAATAGGGGTTGTTGGTGATAAGGAGGAAAAGCTCTGCGAGGACTTTCTAAAGGAAGTTTATGGAAAATATAGGTTAACATATAAAAGTATTCTGAAATTAGCTTGTCTGATAGATGCTGGTGAGGCATACAAGGACGGCGGTTATAGAGTTAGTATAGATACATTGCTTGAAGCAAACAACCCCCACGACATTCTTAAAGAGAAACTTAAAAGTGCAAAGGAGTTACATAATTACAGAAGGATTCTGGAGGATGAGATTGAGAAAATGGTAAAGAAATGCGAGAGGGAATACAAGCTACTTGAGGGTAATATCATGCTATGCGAGGTGGATAGCAAGTACCATATAAGAGGCGATGTTGCAAACATACTGCAGGAGAGATATCCTGATAGGATCATAATAACATACAGAAGGAGAAACGGTAAGATAACATTGAGCGCAAGGGCAAGGTACGTAAATGCCAACCTCGCGGAAACAATAAGGAAGGCTATCGCAGGATTTAAGAATTGCAGAGGGGGTGGACATGCAAGAGCCGCAGGTGCTGAAATTCAGGAAAAAGATTTTGAGGTGTTTTTGAAGAGATTTATAAGTTATTTGAAAAGTTAGATTAGAAGTTATTCACATGCAATTCCCATCTCATTAAGGCTTCTCGTACAAAGCACCGTAAGACATGAGAACATCTTATTTATGCGTGCAAATAACATTTAAATACTGGCAAGCTACTCTCTTTATAAACAAAGCAAATTTCGTAACTTAAATTTAAGTAGGATGGAGAGCTTTGAGAGGGTTCTCGACAAGTTGGTAATGAAAAGTGGGTTGGAAAAGGAAGTATTAATTGAGAAAATAAGGAAAAAACAGGAAGAATTCGGAGGTTTAGTTTCTATGATAGGTGCCGCCTACATTGTAGCTTCAGAACTAGGATGCGATTTACTTATGGAGGAAAGCCATATCACCAAAATTAGAGATATAAAGAACGCTGGTAGAAGGGTTGACGTTATAGGAAGAGTTCTCAAAATCTATGAGCCTAAGGAGTTTGCTAGG
>CAZWFW010000059.1:0-5669 GCA_964633445.1 Candidatus Undinarchaeota archaeon
GAAGGTGTTCCAGATTATACTACCTTAAGCTTTAAAGCCCATATACCTGAAGATACAACTCTTAAAATTCAACTAAGATCTGCTTCTACTAAAGAAGAGCTTTCTAATGCTGCTTGGTATGGTCCTACCTCCCCTACCGATTACTATAATGAGAGTGGAGCTTCTATTAATCCTATCCACGATGGCGATAGATGGATCCAATATAAAATTATTTTTACCTCAGATCCTGAGAAAATAGCAGGAACTCCTTGGCTAGAATCCATTACAATTAACTATAAAGTTGCCACTCATAAAACTTTCCTTTATGTTTCCAATGATGGTAAGATTGGTATTGGAACAGATTCACCTACAAAAGCTCTTCATGTAGTTGGGGATATTTACAAAACTGGAACTTCAAACTTTGTTGAGGATATAAACGAAACTCATCAGTTAGTCTATACAGGCTTGGAAGGTGGTGAAGTTGGTATTTACTGGCGTGGTACAGGTTTGTTAGAAAATGGTAGAGCTAGGATAGAGTTTCTAGAACATTTCAAGTTGGCTTTAAGTAAAGAAGCGCCTATAGTAGCAATGGTAACTCCTACTTCTAGATGCCAGATGTATGTTAAAGAAAAAACTCATAGCTATATAATAGTAGAAAGTTTTAATGGTTGTAGTGGCAGCTTCGACTTTTTAATTATGGGGGTGAGGAAAGATTATGAAAACTATAAGCCAATAAGACTTAAGAAAAATCAGTAAAACTTTTTTAGCTTATTTTAAAAAGAAAGATCATGATATAATTTTATGGAAATTATTTTCTATTCCAAAGAAAGGAAAAAGGAAATTATCTCCAAAGTTTCCAAAGCTTTGTTGGAGGGGAAAGTAATAATTTATCCAACAGAAACTGTATATGGTATTGGAGCCAAAATTGATATTGAAAAAAGCATTAGAAGGGTTTTCGAAATAAAAAAACGCAAAAGTAAACCACTTTCCATAGCTCTATACTCAGTTTCCGAAATAAAAAGATATGCCTATGAAAATAAGTTGTCAAAAGCTCTTGCAGAGAAATTTTTACCAGGTCCTTTAACATTAGTTTTAAGGAAAAAGAAAAGCGTGCCAGATTATGTTACATGTAACTTAAATGAGGTTGGGATAAGAGTTCCTGAAATAGATTTTATAAGAGAAATTATTCGAAAAGTTGGAGCTATAACTTCAACCTCGGCCAATTTATCGGGTGGAAAAAGTCCGTGTACATTAAATGAGGCTATTTCGCAAATATCTGCAGATATCGGAATTGATTGTGGCAAAACCAAATATTGTAGGGAATCAACTATCATAAGAGTTCATGAAAATAAGGTCGAGCTTTTACGAGAAGGTGTTATAAAATTTGAGAAAATCATGAAATTTATAGAAGACAATTTTTAAACTATAAAATTTATAATAGATTTATTGGAGGTGTTAAACTTGAGAGTGGACTTCACAAAGATAAAAGGTAAATCAGTTGTTGGGCAAACTGGAAAATTGTTTGGAGAGGCTGTTGATATAGAATTTAATACTAAAACAGGAGAGTTGCAGAGCTTGATAGTAAAACCAACTGAATACGTTCTGGAGCACTTTAAGGAGATGATTGTTAAGGAAGGTAATGTAAAACTACCTTTTAGAGCAGTAACAGCTATAGGAGATTTCGTTATCATAAACGAAGAAGAGATAGGCTAAATATTATGAAAGATGTTTCAAGGTTTTTTCTAACCTTTTTTTGCCTTTTGATATTTTGGTTTCTACTCGCGAGTGCCAATTTTGAGAATTTAATATTTGGTACTCATTCAAAGATTCTTTCTTTTTTTGAAGATTTGATATTTGGTATTGTCTATTCAACAATTCTTTCCATTCTTTTTTACAGAATTTTTTTAAGCAGAAAATTTGCATTAAGATTGAGTGATTTTAAAAATTTTTCCTTGCATATTATCAATTGGGTGAGGGAAGAAGTAAAAATGCACATTAAAGTTTCATACGCAATCTTAACAGGTAGAGCCATCAATCCTGTAATTATAGAGGTTAAATACCCCAAAAAACTTAAAAATTCTATTATAACTCTGATTTCGATATTTATAACAGCAACTCCAGGAACATTGGCACTAAATGCGGGTGAGGATAGTATATTTATACATTCTCTATTTCACATTACTAAGGAAGAAGTAGATAGGTTTTGTAAATGGCTATACAAATTGCAATTTTAGCAGTGGCAATTTGCTTGATAGCGATAAGAATGGTGAGGGGTCCTACTATCTACGATAGAATTCTAGCTCTGGATACCTTAACTCTTGTTTTTGCAGCATTGCTCTTATTACTTGCAGGTTTTCAGAAAAAAGCAATTTATGTTGATGTTGCCATAGTCTACGCATTTGTAGGATTCCTATCAACCCTAGCATATCTTAAATATTTAGAAAGAGGATGATATCAGCATTTTTTACAGGAATAGGATGTATATTAATAGCAATAGGAGCTCTAGGAATTTTAAGACTACCTGACATATATTCAAGGCTTCACGCATCTACGCTTTGCATGTTTGGAGCAATTTGGATAGCGTTGGGTATCTCTCTTCAGCTTAAGGAAGTTTTTCCAAAAGCCGTAATTTTTATACTATTTCTCTTTTTAACCTGTCCAGTAAGCTCCCATTTTATTGCGAGATGCGCGTATAAGGGTAATGTAAAACCAAAATGCGTTATTGATGAACTCAAGGATAAAACAAAAATTATCTAAAAATATTTTTTTAGATGTTCACAAGACAAATTTATAGATGCTAGCTATATACTTGCTTTTGACTTTGATGGTTGTAGTATCTTTAGTTATAATCGAGTCTAAAGACTTGCTGCTTTCAGCAATTCTGCTAGGGGTTAACGGATTATTGGCGACCTTAATTTTCTATATTTTAAGAGCACCAGACATAGCCATAACGGAAGCCGCTATATCAGGTATAACAACGGTAATTTTAATTTTGACAATAAACAGAACCAGAAGGTTTGAGAGTAACTACAGAAAGTGACTAGGCAGTAGCCATCTTACTGTGGCTGATTTTCTCCGAAAGGCTATCTCCTCATTCTACGCTTTCGCAGATATTTTTATTAGAAAAAATTAAATATTAAATATTCATTAAATATTCTCGATTCAACTTATGTACCTTCGCGAGAGGGTTAAGATGAGAAAGATAACAATTTTATTATTTTTAACAATCCTAATTTTCCTTACGAGTCTATTACCAAATTTTGCTCATCACGATTTTCCCGTATCAAAGTATTACATAAAAAATGAAATTGTTCAAGTTAAGGCAAGCAATATAGTTTGTAGTATTGTTTGGGATTACAGAGGATTTGATACGCTTGGCGAGGCTACAGTATTTTTCACAGCAGTTTCAGCAATAATGGCATTGAGAAGAAGGAGATGATCGTTCTCAGAACATATGTGAGATTCATAGCACCCTTTGTAGCACTCTATGGTTTATACATAGCTACACATGGTCATCTAACCCCTGGTGGAGGATTTCCTGCAGGTATAATAATGGCTTCAGCCTTCATATACATATATTTAGCATTTGGCAAGGGTTTGAAGGTTTTTAGTGAGGAGGAGATAAAAATACTTGAGGGAGTGGCGGCAATATTTTTAGCGGGTGTAGGGTTGCTAGGAGCGTTTATAGGAGTGTACTTCTTCCAAAATGTTTTACCTAAGGGAAGGCTTGGAGAGGTAATTTCCGCAGGATCGTTGCTACCTTTGAACATAGCAGTTTCATTAAAGGTTTTTGCAGGCGCCCTGCTAATAGTGTATTGCTTTTTAAGTAAAAGATGAGCCTGCAGAATATATCGTATGCGATAGCGATGACAGTATTTGCAGTTAGCGTATATGGGGTTATATTTAAGGATAATCTTATTAAGAAGGTTATATCCCTATCTTTGGCAACAAAATCCGTCAACATTTTTCTCATACTTATTGGTTACAAAGCAAATGGTGTTGCTCCAATATATCTAGGAAATATAGACTTTTTTAAGTATTCCGTTGATCCTTTACCTCAAGCATTGGTTTTAACATCAATTGTCATAGATTTCAGCATCACAGCATTGTTATTGTATTTGGTAATGCTCTATTATAAAAAAAGCAAAAGTCTATCTGCCAGTGAGGTAAAGTGTTAGTAGTATTGCCAATCATATCGTTACTTGTGGGAGCTTTCGCATTACATGCAGTTAGTCTTATAAGGAGGGATTTAGCTAGATATTTAGCTTTAGCAAGCGCAATAATTGCAATGATATCAGCTCTTAAAATAAGTTTGGAAGCGATTTATGGCAAAATAATTGTGTACCCATTAGGCGGGTGGAAGGCTCCCTACGGTATCGTACTTGTAATTGACGACGTTAATGCCGCTCTTCTTCTTTTTTCTTCAATTTTAATTGTTTTTTTAGTAGCATATGCGATACTTAGCGTAAAGGATGGGAAATATTTAACTTTACTTTTACTTTTCTCGGCATCATCTCTTGGCGTACTAGAAACTGGCGACCTGTTTAACATGTATGTATTCTTTGAGATTCTCTCCATTAGCTCCTATGCCTTAGTAGCTTTTTCAAAGTCAAAAAGTAGCTTAAAGGCAAGCATAAGCTATGCCATCTCTGGTTCACTAGGAACAACATTTATTTTGCTGGGTATAGCAATGACATACGCTTCTTACGGAACCCTCAATTTAGCACATTTAGCAAAGATTACTGAGCACAATTGCTTGTATTTGGCAATAACATTCTTTCTAGTTGGTTTTGGCATAAAAGCTCTAATATATCCTTTGCATGTGTGGAAAGTAAGCGCATTATCCTATGCATTACCATCAACATCCGCTGCGTTGGCTGGCATAACAACAAATATAGGATTGTATTGCATTTTTCGAATTCTAACAATTTTTAACGCATTAAGAACCTTCTCTTTATTTTTAATATCAATAGGTGCTATAGGAATAATCCTTTCTGCAATTCTTGCATCCATGCAAAAGAAGCTTAGCATGCTTCTAGCATATTCATGCATGTGTCAGGCAAGCTATGTATTGCTCTGTTTCGGAATAATACCTTTTGTTAAAGAAAGCATAGTGGCAGCAGTGTTTCACATGATCAATAGCGCATTTGCAGAGGCATGTCTTTTCATGATTCTTGGTATGGTGGGAAATGATATGAGCAAACTCTCAATAAAAAATTCAGTAGTAAAAATTCCTTTCATTTTAGCAAGCATGTCAATAGCAGGTATGCCAGGACTGGTTGGATTTGTAAGCAAGCTGCTTATCTACGAAGTTACTTTTAAATTCAACGCATTACTAACAATTGTTGCCTTGGCAGGCTCTGCAATATCATTCCTTTATTTTGGTAGAATCCTCTGCTTTTCTTTGCATAGCAGAAGGGAGGAAGTTAGAATACTATCAACGATACCCATAAATACTTTGGCATTATTTTGTCTAATTTTTGGAATCTATCCAGAACCTCTGTATGATATTGCTGAGAAGAGCCTAATTTCGTTAAATGTTAAGAATTACGTAGATGCTGTTTTATATGCTAGAGCGTGAGCTGCTCCTTCCGAAAGGGAGGAGCTTCCTGCTTCACAGAAAACTTACCATCGGCTTTCAGCCTTACTGTGGCAGAGGTTCTCTCTCCAACAGGCTATCAGGGCTGCCC
>CAZWFW010000060.1:0-2228 GCA_964633445.1 Candidatus Undinarchaeota archaeon
GTATAAGCAACCCATAATTATTTATAAAGTGATTTAGTTTATACGTTATTATGAGTAAGTTTAAGGGCCAGTTAACTGGGATACTGATATGCTTAGCTTGTATAGTGATTGGTGTTTTGTACGGCTATGCGCTTTACACCCCAAAATTTAGGATTTATGCGATTGCAATTCCCGTGGTTTTGGCATTTTATACTTTGATAGCAATAGGATTCTGGATAGGCACCGAAATGGTTAGAAGTACTGGTATTGAGGAGGAAATAAAAGAGCCTAAAAAATCAGAAAAGAAGAAAAAAAGAAAGTAGTTTGATAGCTTATTCTCTTGATGAATTAAAACGTAAGCTGAAGGAATATGAATTTAGAACTTTCTTAGTTGGGGTTCGCAACGGAGAGAAAAAGGTAGTGCTAAGGGGTAAGATAGTTAAGTTTATAAAAGAAAATTTTAATGCTAAACCAGAGTATAATGATCCCGAAATAGTTATTATCTATGACGTTCATAGAGATCGTTACGAACTTCAGGTAAACTCTCTCTATATTTTCGGTAGATATAGAAAGCTTGTTCGCGGCATTCCCCAAACTATATGGCCATGCAGAAAATGTAGAGGCAGAGGTTGTAAATACTGCAACTATAAAGGGAAGCTATACGATACATCAGTGCAGGAGTTAATTCAAAGAGTTCCATTAGAAGCTACGGAAGGGAGAGATGCCAAATTTCATGGTCTTGGCAGAGAAGATATAGACGCGAGAATGCTTGGAAATGGGAGACCCTTTGTTTTGGAGATTATTGAACCAAAAAGAAGGTATATCGATCTGAAGGAAATCGAGCAGAAAATTAACGAATTCGCTAGAGGTAAGGTTGAAGTTTTTAACTTAAGATTTGCTGATTCAAGTACTGTAAGGCTAATTAAATCTGTTAAAGTCGATAAAACATATCTGGCAATTGTAAAATTTGACAGAGATATTAGAGAGGAGGAATTGGAAAAAATAAAGGAATTGGAGGGGAAAATTATTGAACAGCATACACCTAGAAGAGTTTTGCATAGAAGGGCTGATAAGGTTAGAAGAAGAATGATAAAGGAAATTAGTAGCAGATTGCTTAATAAAAATGTTGTAGAATTCAGGATAACTTGCGAGTCTGGAACTTATGTTAAGGAATTGATTAGCGGAGATGAGGGTAGAACAAAGCCAAGTGTTGCTGAAATTTTGAATGCAAAACCTGTAAAGATAGAATTGGATGTCATAAGGATTCACGATCTGTTTTAAATTACTTTTTCAATTTTTAATACTTAAAATCTCTTATGAAAACTAATGGCTGAGGTTAAAGATTTCAAAATAAGCAAAGGTATTAGGATTGCCAGCATTTTCAAGCAGATGAAGGATTCTGGAGGATTCAATGCCAAGTTTTTTGGCCAATCCTTCGAGATTTTACGAGAAATGATTAAAAACAAAGATTGTCTAAAAATTCTGACATTTCCTGCTTGCATTATTGCTACAGGTTGTAGAGGAGTTATAAGAGATTTCGTTAAGAATAAGTGGTTTGATGTTGTAATAACGACTTGCGGGACTCTTGATCATGACATTGCAAGAAGCTTCAAGCCATATTGCCATGGTAGTTTCGATGTGGATGATGCTGAGCTGAAGGAAAGGGGTATTTTCAGAATAGGTAACGTATTTGCTCCGCGGGAGAGCTATGCATATGTTATTGAAGAAAAAATGAGAGAGTGGCTCAAGGAAATTGCGAATGAGAAGAGAGATGAACTAGCAAGCTATGAGCTCTGCTGGGAGATTGGTAAAAGGATTGATGATGATGGCTCAATCCTACATTGGTGTTATAAAAACAAAATACCTGTTATTGTGCCAGGAATAACGGATGGTGCTGTGGGATACCAAATCTGGTTATTCTCGCAAACTAAAAAATTTAAAATCGATATTTTAAAAGATGAGAGCCTACTTAACGATTTGATGTGGGGAGCAAAGAAAGTAGGTGCCTTAATTATCGGGGGAGGTATCTCAAAACACCATGCAATATGGTGGGCCCAGTTTGCTGATGGACTAGATTATGCGGTTTATATAACTACAGCAAGCGAATACGATGGCAGTCTTTCAGGAGCGAGAACTAGAGAAGCGATATCCTGGAATAAGATTAAGAAAGACGCTAAGCATGTTACTATCATTGGAGATGCAACAATCCTTCTGCCAATTTTGCTTGCAGGATTGTTGGAGGTAGTGTA
>CAZWFW010000060.1:2328-5246 GCA_964633445.1 Candidatus Undinarchaeota archaeon
GAATTTATACCAAAATACCCTTTAAGTAAGTTTCACGAGCTTCCACAATTCTGACATTAACAAATTTTCCACGCAAATCTTTATCGATTACCACAGGTTTATAATTGGATAATCTGCCTATATAACCACCCTTCCACCCCTTCTGAGTAACCAGAATCTCCTCAACTCTGCCAATGTATCGCTTATTTTTTTCCAATGCAATTTTTGCGCTAAGTTCCGTTAATTTTTTAGATCTTTCAGCAATTACATCACCAGGAACTTTATTGGGCATCTTTTCAGCTTCTGTACCCGGTCTTTCGCCAAATTTAGAAATGTTAACAATATCTGGCTCTATTTTTTCAACTAATTTTAGGGTTTCAGCGAAATTACTTTCCGTTTCTCCAGGAAACCCTACAATAATATCCGTTGAAAGGCAGAGTTCTGGATAAGCTTTTCTAAACTTATCTACAATTTCCATAAACTCCTTAATTGTATACCCCCTTTGCATAAGTTCTAGAATTCTGTCTGAGCCACTTTGCACAGGGATATGCAAGAACTTGTAAACCTTTTCACTGCTATAAGCCTCAATCATATCATCAAGAATATTTATAAGGTTTCTGGGCTGCATCATTCCTATTCTCACCTTAAATTTTCCTTCAATACTGCAAATTTTGTTAATTAACTCGGGTAGCATCTGCTTACCTTTATCAATACCGTAAGCTGCGTTATCTTGGCTGGTAATCCAAACTTCCTTACAACCCTCCTTTATAGCCTGCTCCACCTCGTTAACGACATTATTAATATCGAAGCTGTAAATTTTTCCTCTGGTAAATCTAACTATGCAATATGCGCATCTCCTCCATGAACATCCTTCAAGAATTGGAACCACAGCAACATACTTATTTTTTCTAACTCTCGGCATGCAAATCTTCTCCACATTTCTTTCTTTAACAAAACTAACTTGCTTACTGTCCAAAACGCTTTTGCAAGCTTCTACAATCCTGTCTATTTCCCTTGGGCCAAGAAAGCTTATATCGCTGTTAATTTTTAAAGCATCCTCCCTCTCCTTTGGAACCATGGCTAGACATCCCGCAACGATAATACGTTTATTAATTCTGCTCAACTCTTTTATTCTTTTCAACATGCGAAAATATGTGGGTTTCTTGACCGTACAGGTGAAAACAATGCAAATATCTGCATCTTCGGGTTTATCTACGATGCAAAAATTCGCTTGTCTAAGCAAACCTAGCCCTATCTCATAGTCTGCAACATTCGCTGCACATCCGTAAACTTCAGCATAGACTTTCATAAAGTTTAATATTCGAACTTATGAACTTAAATAGATGCTTTTACAAAAATTAAAAAAATGAATGGTAGAGATAACGAAGACTAAATGAAATACTACAGCAGTATCTTTGTACAAGATAAGCTACTTTTTTGACACAAATTTGCTATCCTTTATATAAAACCTTAAAGGCTCCTCCAAATCCTTAGAGACGCCTATTCTATGCCTTCTAACTATTTCAAAGTTCTCGTCAAACCCTCTGCATATTTTTATAGGACTTCTTTGCTTAGTAACGTCTACCCCATTAAATCTTTTGTCGATTGCTAAAGCCTTCGTTAGCTTTCCAGGCCCATTAGTTAAGTTTTTTGTATCGGCAACCTCTCTGTTCTTCATCATGATTTCTATACCATTTATAGGTTCAATAGCTCTAATCAAAACAGCAGATGCCTTGCCCCTTGGCATTGTAACTATATTTAAAAGCCAATTTCCATGTACAGCATAGATAAACGCTGTGCCTGGATCCTCCCACATCAATTCGCTGTAAGGAACTTTGCTACGCCTTGCTACTGATGCTGGATCATCTCTACCAAGATAGGCTTCAGTTTCCACAATTTTACCTGCAAGTATATTATTTTTATAAACCCTAACCAAAATTTGGCCAAGTAATTCCTTTGCAACTATTCTAGCATCTCTTTCGTAGAATTTTCTCGGTAGGGTGTTATATTGCTCCATATTTCCTTAAGATTTCCAAAGTTTTATCAATGTTTTTCTTCGTGAGGTATTTTGAGAGATACTCTATAACAAAGTAGCCTGTATAGCTTCTACTTTCTTTGAAAAATCTTTTCCAATCTACTACACCGGAACCTAAAGGCAGATGCACCTCTTCGTTATTAAAATCGCTTATGTGCATATGTGAAGCATGTTTTAAGAATATCCACAAATCATCGATATCAACAACATGACTTGTATCCAAACAAAAACCTATGTTGCTAAATTCCTCGAAATGCATATATTGCAGATCACCGGGTGTTCTCAAGTTCGCTCCCTTGCTTCTCAAATTTTCAATTGCAAGAAATATTTCATTTTTATCTAACCATTCATCCAATATTTTTAAATTTTCAACCATCACCTCCCTATTTCCGTAAAGGCAGTGCATAACAAATATTTTAGCGTCAAAACAAGTTAATATATTGCCTATAGCCTTTTTCATCTGTTCGACATCTTCTTTCCTTTTATTTATATGATAGTTTGGCAGATGAGATGAAACAACATTGAAATCATAACCTTTTACACTTTTTTCAACTTTTCTGACATTTTCCCTTGTGGGCATGAAATCGCTCCAGAATTTAAGCTCGATATTGTTAACGCTAAATTTGGAGATTTGTTCAAGATCGGTTTTATGAGGTGATAAGGCTATGGCGATCATGAGAAGTTTTTGGCTAAATCTGCAAATATTTGCCATACGAGGCTTGGCTCAGGGACCATCTGCTTGTCTTCTCAATAGTCTATATATTCTCTAACTCATTTTATAGCCTAAGCCTTTTAGCTCTTTTACCCTGTAGAACATACAATAAACTTTCAAGACGCATCTACTTATCATGGTTATAAGCATAAGAACTAGGAAAATTATTCTGAATCTACGCCATAAAAACTT
>CAZWFW010000061.1:0-5110 GCA_964633445.1 Candidatus Undinarchaeota archaeon
GTTACAACTAGTTCTGGAGTGTAGATTTTCCTTGCAAAGAAACAAACAACTAGATTGCTTAAAACTTGCCTCCATTGCTCTTCATTTATCAGCATATCCACTAACGTTTCTGGTGGTATATTTTGCCCAGATTTAAGCAATTTTTGATCATAGGAGTAACCTGCATTATCTAGGTGGCTATGCCTTATCCCAATCAAATAACCAATAAAGCCTGCATAACCTGTTGCATAGCCAGGCATCTCATTACCACCAAAGCTTAATGCAAACTCACCACCCCCATAAACTTTGCTTGCCTCTTCAATACCTTTAGCGAGAATAGCATAGAAGTCGTTTGGTTGCTCAACAACGTATTCGCAGGCTTTGATGTAATTTTCGAAATCTCCCCATTTCAAACTAATTATTGTTTCTCTAGTTGTAACAATTCCCTTTTCTAGAGCTTCAGTAGCCCATGCTAATGCTACACCAGTGCTCATAGCATCCAAGCCAAGCAAATCAACGACCTCTATTAATTTAAGCATACCATCAGGATTGCTTACACCAAGCATGCTTCCTAACGCATAAATTGGTTCATAATCGTAGCTAACAAAAGTTGTCTTGTAGAAATATGGATCTTCTCTATATACTTGCCTTAAAGCAGCAATATGGATGCATGCAACTGGACAACCGCTGCATGAAACCCTTCTGCCAAGCTTATTCTCAAGCAAATACTCCCCACTTATATAATCAGCGTATTCAAAGCGTGTTTTCTTTAAATTCATCGTTGGTAATGCTCCAATTTCATTCAAATGTTTAACATTAATTGCGGTGCCAATTTCGTGATATTTCTTAGCAGCATCAGATTTCACCGCCATCTCAAAAATCCTATCGTAAACATTCTTATAAGCTCCCTCAGGGATTTTAATGCTCCTATTCCCAGCAACAACCAAGGCTTTAAGTTTTTTAGCCCCAAATATTGCTCCTAGACCTAATCTTCCAAAATGCCTATATGTTTCTGTTATAACACAAGCATATCTTACTAGCCTTTCTCCCGCTTTTCCAATTCTCATTATACTTCTTACCCCGGCACCTCCCTCTCTTTCCCTTATAACCCTTGCAACTGTAATTGAATTTTGCATACCCCACAATGCTCTTGCATCTCTAAAGAAAACCTTTCCATTCTTTATTGCAATGTATATTGGCTTCTCGCTTTCTCCGGTTATTACTATTGCTCCCAATCCGCAGAGTCTTATTGCCGTTGAAGTTCTACCACCAGCATGACTCTCAGCATATCTATTTATCAAAGGGCTTTTAAATGCTGCTACAGTTTTTGACGCCATAGGATAAACAGCATTAAAGGGTCCAACGGCAAAGATTATAGGATTTTCTGGATCAAAAGGATCTATGTTTCTTGTAACTAATTCCTTATATAATTTTGCAGCAACACCACTACCTCCAAGAAATTCCTCAAATAAATCCTTTCTTTCTCTTATCCATGCCTTTTTTTTGCTTAAATCTATGTAGAGTATATTATTTAGGCTCTTCATCCTTCTCAAGCGCAATTACGCCATATGGGCAATATCTTGCACAATACCCGCAATACATACAAACAATAGGCTTATTTTCCTCCTCATTCCAAAATATGGCACCAATTGGGCAAGCTTCAACGCATAACTTACAACCTACGCACTTATCCTTAATTAAAGTAACTCCTCCACCTTCTCTTGGTACTAAAGCGTCTTCAGGGCATGCCTTTGCACAAGGAGGGTCTTTGCAAGCTCTGCAAACAATTACTGTAAATCCTCTTTCAAAACCACCCAAACTACGCACTAATATTGCAGATTTTCCAAAACCAGCTTCATTAAATTTGCGTGTGCATGCAAGCATACAGAGCTGACAACCTACGCATTTTTCACTATCTACAACAGCAAGTCTCATTAAATAAGCTACTAATTTCCTTTAATTTAATTTAACCTTAAAAATTATCCACTTTTCAGTGACAAGATTAGTGGCAAGTTATGCTTACCTTTATTTAAAACTGTGGAGATTTAGCTAAGAAAGTTATGAGCATACTATTCAGGATCATACTGATAGTGGTTGGAGTACTGCTAATAATAATAGGGGCTAGAATGTCCACTAAGCAAGTAATTGGCCCTATATTTGGTCCTACACTAATATTAGTTGGTGTACTTTTGATAACCATAGGATCTTGTGATTTGTGGGAGGCTATAAAAGAGGCTTTGGCTGGATAGTGACTTCATCCTCGCTATTGCAAGGGCTTCCTCACCAAGTTATCTCTGTCTTAATACTCCCAGCAACTGAAGGTAAATTTCTTGATCAGCGATCACCTCCTTTCCTCATTGCTTCGCTCAGAGTCAAGTCACATCATCATTAAATATAAACTTCTTAACTAGTAATTAATAGCTTGATAAGTAAAGCGCTATCTGCGAAAAATTTAATAATTCAAATTTGTTTGAAAGTTGCGAAAATAATAGGGATATGATATTGACATAAAAATCCAAAAATGAGGGTAGAGCTGCATCCTATCGAGCAAAAGGTTATAGAAGTTTTAAATAAGCATAGGCAATTAACATTAGGGGTTTTGATAAAAATTACAAGATTTGATATTGCTAAATGTTATAAAGCTGTTAAACTACTTCAAAGCAAAAATCTGGTTGATGTTAAAGAAAAAAAGAAAAGAGTAGTATTAATTAAGGAAGAAACTCTGCCAGAGAGAAAAATTTTGGATCTCTTTAAGAAAAATAAAACTGAAAAGCTTAGCATACAAAAACTTGGCGACCTTCGCTTTGCTATAGGAATTCTAAGAAAAAAAGGTTTAGTAGAAGTTAAGAAGGAAGATAGAGGTGTATTTATCTATCTAACCAATCAAGGCAAAAATTTTCTTGATAAAAAACTGCCAGATGAGGTTCTACTTGAAAAGTTAAGAGAAGTCGGTGGAGATATAGAGAAGCTAGATGAGAAGGAAAAAAGAGCTCTTGATGAGTTAGTAAGGAGAGGAGTTATTGAAATGGATGAGAAGTTAGAAGCTTATATTAAAATTACAGATTTAGGCAAAAAAATTGCTGAAGAAGTTGAAAAAGAGGTTGGAGTTGAAGAAATTGGCGTAATTACCCATGAAATACTTAGAAGTGGTAAATGGAAAAAGGCTAAATTTAGAAAATATGCAATTTTAAAATCAGCACCAGAGGTAATATACGGTAGAAAGCACCCACTAACAATTTTCATTGAAAGAATAAGAGAAATTTTCCTTGAGATGGGTTTTGCTGAGGTTTCAGGCCCATTAGTAGAATCTTCCTTTTGGAACTTCGATGCTCTGTATCAGCCACAGGATCATCCAGCAAGAGATTTACAAGATACCTTCTACTTAAAAAATCCAACTTACGCAAAACTACCAAACAAAGAACTGGTTAGGAGGGTAAAGGCAACGCATGAAAATGGTTGGCGTACTGGTTCAACTGGTTGGCAATATGAATGGAAAGAGGAAGTTGCAAAGCAAGCAATTTTAAGAACACATACTACGGCAGTTTCTGCAAGATATTTAGCTAAAATTAGACCACCAGCAAAAATATTTTGTATTGGTAGGGTTTATAGAAATGAAACTTTGGATTACAAGCATTTAGCGGAATTTCACCAAATTGAGGGAATTGTTGTTTCAGAGGATGTTACATTCAGAGATTTGCTTGGTTATTTAAGGGAATTCTTCTGGAAACTTGGATTTGAAAAAATAAGATTTAGACCAAGCTATTTCCCTTACACAGAAATGAGTGTTGAGCCTGAGGTTTACTTTGAAGCTAAGCAAGATTGGATTGAGCTTGGAGGGGCAGGTATATTTAGACCAGAGGTAACTATGCCTTTTGGTATTAATTGCCCAGTTCTAGCATGGGGTTTGAGTTTGGAAAGAGTAGCAATGCTATTGCTGGGATTGGATGATATAAGAGTGTTTTATAGAAGCAATCTAGAATTTTTGAGAAAATTGGGACATTGCGTTTTTAAGGACTCAAGTTTTATGTGGAAATTTTAGAAACTCTGTTCAATTTCCCTCAATTTTTCCTCATCAAGGCTGAATTCCTTTAAAAAAGGAAAAATTTTAAAAAGTCGCTTTTTATTCACTTTGGTAATTATTAGTTTTTTCCTTTTTTCCACCTCGATAATATCCTCCTCGCTCAAAATATAAGCGGATGAAAAGATATTTTGCCAATACTTTTTATTTTTGCTTGTTTTTAGCTTTTTCAACCAACTGTAAAAGCTCTCAGATGTTATCGGCAATTTTAACTCTTTTAAAGCACAGAGAAGTGCAGTTACTGGACGAACTTTTATCTCCTCATCGTCAAAGATGTAAAGTGCAAGATGGTAGATGGTAGGACCAGAACCAAACTTTCTTCTGAGATCATCCCCCCTATTAGTGCACCACACTCTCCTGGTTTTTAACCTATCCTCATAATCCTCTAATTTTGCTATTCCTGCTCTCCTCTTAAGTTCTTTTACAACTTCAATAATTTTTAGACCCTTTGACTTCTCTTTTATAAACATTAATAATTTAAAAATAGAAAAATTTCTTATTTTTTATGCCAGTCGTGACAATCAACTACGATAGGCTAGTTTCATTACTTGGTAAGAAATTTGAAAGAGAATTCTTGCTTAATCGAATTGCTATGCTTGGAACGGCTATTGAAGGATTTGATGATGAAAGTAATGAGTTAAGAGTTGAGGTTTTTCCAAATAGACCGGATATGCTAAATCTCTCGGGATTGGCAAGAGCCTTGAAAGCTTTTCTCGGAATCGAAATTGGAATGCCTAAGTATTACGTTAAGAAAAGCGATGTATGTGTTTATGTTAAGAAGGGATTGGAAAAAATAAGACCTTATATTGCCTGCGCTATCATAGAGAATTTAAAGCTGGACGAGGAGAGCTTGAAGGATTTGATCCAGCTGCAAGAAAAGCTTCATGAAACAATAGGTAGGAGAAGAAAAAAGGTTGCGATAGGTTTGCATGATTTTAGTAAGGTAGATCCGCCAATATACTATGTTGCTGCTTCAAAAAATAAGAGGTTCGTTCCGCTAGGATGTGAAAAGGAAATGAGTTTGGAGGAGATTCTAAAATATCATGAAAAAGG
>CAZWFW010000062.1:0-5007 GCA_964633445.1 Candidatus Undinarchaeota archaeon
TTTTGTATTTATATCTTCGTTATGGGACATGAGCGAAGGTGGTTAAATGTCTCTTTTCTTACAGAACCTTAGAATTTCATGGTTTGATTATGAGAAGATAAGAAAAATGCGTATTAGAGCTAGTGCTGGGAATATAGGATCTTATGTTGCAGCAATGCCCTATGAATTCTACGACTTACTACTAGTGAACTACCCACCGTTTTTAATGGGTGGCTTCCCCCAGATAAACACGCCACTACGGCTGAGGTCGGGCTGTTCACGAGCCCTGATGCCCCCCATCCCACCTTCCTCAAAGCGAAAGTCTTTTGATAGATGGTATTTTCCCTTAGCGATAATTTTTTATAGATATTCTTAAGGTTCTTAAACTTTATCATCTTTTATCCATTTTGCTTGAAATTTCTTAAAATTCTATAAGAAATAATAAACAAGCAGCCTGAAGAAAAAGTTCGAAATTTGTGATAACTTAATAGAAACAAGTAGTTCTTTCCTCTTTGAGTTACTTCTTACTTTTTAAAAAGTACTTGTTGCACAATTATTTAAAAAATCTTGTTTCTTTCTCCTTTTGCCAATCCAAGATATGTGAATTCTTCTTGATATGAGCTCTGAAGAAGCAGTTATAAATGTTTATTTGGAGTTTTAAGGGTTTATGCTGCTGTTTTGCTGAATTATGCAACACAGTATTAAAAAAGTATATTTTTATATGTTCTATAATTCATAAAAAACTTATGAAAGGAAAAGTCGATATTAAAATAGCAGTAATTCTAGGTGTTATAGGTTTTCTAGCGCTTGTTACATTAGGGTACTTTCTTACCAAGGAAAAAGCACCTCCAGAAGAAATAAAAATAGTAAAAAATGTTACTCCTACAACGCCAGTACCTAAAAAAATTGAAACAAAAGCAGCATATGCCTGGAGTACTAACACTGATGAGTCTCTAGCTGCTGAAGAAATAGCAAATACTTTGAAAAATAGATTAACTGAAGAGCCAGATTTCATATTCCTCTTTGCAACAGTAGACTATGACGTCAACAAATTGATTAATGAGATTAAAAAGCGATTGCCTAACACTAAAATATATGGAGGGACATCATGTCTAGCAGTTCTAACACCGGATGGTTATATAAAGGGTGAAGCAGGATCTGTAGCAGCGTTGGGGGTGAAATCAAAGGACATAACATTTGGTGTAGGTTATGCAAGTTTGGATAACATGACAGCAAGGGAAGCAGGTAGAAAGGCTATTTTAAATGCTATAGCTAACGCAGGAAACCCATCTGGTAAGCCTAAGATAATATTTATGACAGCGGCGCCAGGACAAGAGGAGGAAATTATTGCAGGTATTGAGGAAGTAGTAGGTTCGGATGTTCCTATTTTTGGAGGTAGTAGTGGAGATAATGATATTTCAGGAAAATGGAAGCAATTTGCAAATGATAAAGTTCTAAGTAATGGTGTAGCACTTGCTGTAATGTATACAGACCTAACAATAGGTTATGCTTATGAGGCAGGTTATATCATTACTAAGTATAGAGGTACAATTACAAGGGGAGAAGGAAGAGTTATTTATGAGATAGATGGTAGGCCAGCAGCAGAAGTATATAATGAGTGGACCAATGGGTTAATAAGTGAGGAACTTGAAAAAGGAGGAAGAGTTTGGGGTATTATCGAGAAAGCCACATTTTATCCAATTGCAAAGGTGTTAACTACTAAAGAAGGAAAATTATTCTACTTAGCTATGCACCCATTAGCAGTAAATGCTACAGATAAATCAATTAGTGTATTTGCTAATGTAAATACAGGTGACAAAGTAGCATTGATGATTGGGGATTGGGAAATACTACTTAATAGATTCTATACAACACCAAGATTGGCAATGGCAACTTTTGACATAGAGAGAAATGAGCCAATATTTGCAATCTATACATTCTGTGCAGGCACTATGCTAGTTATTCCAGAGGATGAAAGAGAAAAAATGTCATTACTTATAAAGGAAGCAATAGGTGAAAATGTACCATTTGTTGGTACCTTTACCTTCGGTGAACAGGGACATGTTCCAGAGATAGGAAACCTACACGGTAACTTAGTAAACTCAATTGTTATGATAACATCATGAAAATTTCTGTCCAATTTCTTTTAATTTTTTTAGTATTGTTTCTAATATTCGGAGGGGTTACTATAGTTTTAATAGGGTTTGAAGAAAAGAATAACCTTGAAGAGTTATTTATTAGAAAGGGGATAATACTTGCCAAGCTTTCCTCAAGTGTTATTGAAAGTAGCTATTTGAAAGGATATTGGCCATATAAGATGCTTGATGGACTTACTACTGATAGAGATGTGCTTTTTTGGTGGATTGTTGATAACACTGGTAGGATAAGGTTAAGTAGTGATAAAAGATATTGGGGACAACAAATTCAAATAATAACATTTCAGGAGGATATTTACATCAAGGAAGTTAGCTTTGAAGGACATGAAGTTAAGGTTTTTATTTCGAAGCTTCAACTAGAAGGAGAATCAGAACCCTGGTACCTCTATTTGGGATTATCTACTGAAAGTCTCAGGGAGGTTCAAAAAAGAACAACTATAATGCTACTAGCTAGTTTTGGTCTTTTTGTAATGCTTGCATACGCACTTTCTCTGATACTTGCTAAAAGAGTAGCAGCCCCTATTTTGGATCTGAGAGATGCTATTAATAAAATAATGGAGGGCAACTTTGATATAAAACTCAAGGAAAAAGAAAGAAAAGATGAAATAGGAGAACTCGCAAAGGCTATAGAAGAACTTGCAAAAAGTTTGAAAGTCATGACAAAATATTAGTTTGAATCAAATTATATTTAGTTTTACTATGCTAACAAAAAGAATGTTTGGAAATTTTAAAGCAAGAAAAATGTCCAGTTAGAATTATTGAGCATTGTAAAGCAGTAGCATGGCTCTCAAGAAAAATTGCAAGAAGACTTAAAGAACAGGGAGCTAATGTTGATTTAAGGCTTGTAGAGGTAGGAGCATTGCTTCATGATATAGGAAGAAGTAAAACCCATGGCGTTGAGCACGGAATTGTTGGGGCTAAAATTTTAAGGAAAAGAGGCGTTGATGAAAGAGTTATTAAAATTGTTGAAAAGCATGTAGGGTCGGGAATAAGTAAAAAGGAAGCGAAGAATGCGGGTTTGCCTGAAAAAGATTATATTCCTGAGAGTGTTGAGGAAAAGATTGTTTGTTATGCAGATTGCTTAATTGATGAAACTGAAGGGATTAGTTTTGAGGAAGCTCTGGAAAGGTTTGAGGAATGGTATGAAAAAGGGATAATTAATAAAGATGCCCTTAAAAGATTAAAAAAGTTGAGAAGTAGGCTCAACTATCCATAACGTTTTGTTATGTTAAGCTAATATTAACTCGAAAACTTAACAATTCGTTAAGTGATACTGTCCAAAATAACTCCAATAATTATAATAAAACTCAAAACAATTTAAGCATAAATTGCCAATTACCAAGTCTTGATTAATATTGCAAAGAGAATCCACCTATGCTTCAAATAGCCAAAAATAAAGCTCTCCTCAAAGATCGTTATTTAGCGAACTTCATTTGTAGCATTAATTGCGTATAGCCAAATAAATTCTCTTGCCATTTTTGTCTCATCAACTATTATATCTAAATTCCTTTCTTTTCCTTGCGAAATTAAATGTTCTGAAAATTTTGGATACAAATTTAGATTTTGAGAAATATGCTAAAGTTGACCTGTATATATCCTTGCTAAAATAAATCTTGAAACTATACCAACAAATCCTTTGTTTTTAGAAAGTAAGTTACAAAGTTTAATTGCATCATCTTTGGACAAATCCCTAGTGTTTGAAGGTAAACCTAATTTTGTTAGCGCATCTTGAATTATTTTTTTAGCTGAGTCTTCCCCTAAACCTTCAGCGTATATTTTCACTAGCTTTTCTACAGAAACTCTTCTGTTTCTTGATTCTTCACTCATTATCTAAACTCTTTATTATCGAATTATAATATTAAATTTTATAAAGTAGATACTGTGTTGCATTTTTAAGTCAAAAACTTAAGCAATTTATACTGGAATATCCATGAGAGACTGGAGAAAAGTTAATGACAACCTTGTCAAACGCGGTTTTATTCTTCTTGATTTTTCTTTCCTGGATAGATGGGATGAAGAGCTTGCGCTAACGAACAAACCAAAGGCTTCTGTAAAAGGGCCAAAGTTCAAGTATCCAAATGCATTATTCTACTTAGCGGCATTCCTAAACACGCTAATAGGCTTCAGGCAAGTTGAAGGTGTGTTGCAAGGGCTCAGCAAGCTAAGAAAATTCAGAGTTCCTGATTACACAACAATATTCAGAAGGGTAAGGAGATTAAAGCTGAAATTAAATGCAAGCAAGCTCAAAGATGGTTTCATCGTTGCGATAGATTCTTCAGGCATAAAAGTTACGAATAGAGGGGAATGGTTAAGGAAAGTAGGCAAAAAGAAGAGAAGGGGTTGGATAAAGATGCATGTAGCTGTTGATGTTAGGAAAAAGAGATTGCTTGCTCTAAGAGTTACTGATGAAAAACAAGAGGATAACTCAGAGTTTAAAAACCTTTTGAGTAGGGTTTTGGAAGCGGGGAAGCCCTCCAAAGTATTGGCAGACTCTGCTTACGACTCCAGAGAAAACTTTAACTTATTGGCTAGCCTTGGCATAGTTCCGGGAATAAAGCCTAGAAAAGTTGAGATTCCTAAGGGCTTAAGGAAAAGAAAAAGGCTTGGAGTAAAGGCTAGAGGAAGCGTGGTAAGAAAAAAGAGTGTTATTGAGTATAGCTTAAACCCTAAGGAATGGAAGAGAAAATTAGAGTATGGGGGAAGATGGGTAGCTGAAATATTTTTCTCGGCCTTTAAGCGCATATTTGGGGAGTATGTTAGGGCAAGGAGGTTTGAGAACATGGTTAATGAGCTTATGATAAAGGCAATGCTCTACAACTTGTTCATTAGTTTATAAATCCGCAAATCGAAGAATGGGGATTTGGTGAGTTTG
>CAZWFW010000063.1:0-4559 GCA_964633445.1 Candidatus Undinarchaeota archaeon
GTAAGCAATACCGAAAATTTTATAAAGAACCTCTGGTTTTTTTAGTGGAGGTGAGCTAAAAATGAAGTTAATTTACAGAGTATTGATTGGTGTGAGCGCTAGTATGGATAGCATTTTTCCTGCGGCTGCACAAGATTTGGTAAATGCTATTGGCAAATTTGTCGGCAGAGAAATTGGTAAAGAGTTGATTGAGAGGAAAGTTGTTAACGAAAATACGAGTATCTCTGAAATTATTAAAAAACTCGAAGAGGAAAGATTCGCATTTGGAGATACAGTTAATGTCTGTGAGAGTGAGGATAAAGTTGAAATAAGGATTGAAGGATGTAATATCTGCCCTAAGAAAGTTGGAGGGTATACAATAAGAAAAACTGCTTGTCCAGTAGGAGGAATTGTGCTGGGGTTGTTGGAATCTATCAAAAAGAAAAGTTTCGATGTAGTACCTGAACTTATACCGGGAACTATTTGTATAATAACAATTAAAAAGTAAAAATGGTTTCCTATGAAGATCTGGCAAATAGAGTGATAGAAAAGCAGAGAGAAATTATTGGTGATTACATTCTTAAAGTTGCTAGCAAGATTGAGGGTCTAGAATTGGAGAATGGTAAGGTTAAAAGATGTGATAAGGAATGTTTCTTTGCATTGCTGCGTGAATTAGAGAGAATCAGCAAAATATCAAGCTTAATTGTTGCTAGAGCTATTGAAGATATTTGGGATGGCAAACTTGAAATTCCACAAAGCGTTAAAAAATGGTTAAAAATTAACGCTTAGTTTTTAGCCCAATCCGTATGCTTGTATTCGTCTAAAACCCTTTCGTAAACGCTTACAGTTTCTTCAGCAATTCTATACCAATTATACACTTCCCTGACTTTTTTAAACGCATTTTTTGCAATATAGTTTGCATAACCTTCATCAGTAAGAATCTTTATCACACCATCCGCTATTGAGTCTGAATTATCTGGATATGCCTTATAACCTGTGTAATCATGATCAACAATCTCCGCTAACCCACCTACGTCAGAAACCACAACTGGTATTTTAGCAGCCATCGCCTCAAGTGCTGCAATTCCAAAGGGTTCGTAGAGCGAAGGAAAAACAGCGACATTAGCAAGCTTGTAAAGTTGCAGAAGTGTTCCATCATCGATATAATCTGTGAAATGAAACTTATGAGCAACACCAAGAAAATGCGCATCATACAAGTATCTATCCTTCATATATCCATTACCAACGACTATAAACTTAGCCTCGGGAACTGCAGATAATATTTTGGGTGCGGCACCTATCAAAATATTAACACCCTTTTCAGGCACTAATCTTCCAACAAATAAAACAATTTTTTCACCATTTGGAGCAAATGTTTGTTTGACAAGGGGGTTTACGTTTACATTGAAAAACTTCTCAACGTTAATACCATTGGGAATAACATCAATTTTTTCATAAGGAACCCCAAGTACGCTTGAAACTTCGTTTCTCATAAAATTGCTACAACATATGATGCGCCAGGATTCATAGCAAAGCCACCACTCGGTTTCATGGATCATTCTTTGATAATCTTCATGAATCCCTCGCCTTCTACCATATTCGGTTGAGTGGATTGTTGCTATTAAAGGTATGCGATGGCAGTGCTTAATGCTTATAGCTGCAGGTGCAACAATCCAGTCATGCGCATGAATAATATCTGGCTTTTCTTTCTTTGCAATTTCATGAGCAACTTTCTTTAACCTAAAGTTCATCGAAAATGCCCAAGTTGCGAAGTCATCAGCTGGTATCTGGCAATTTACTCTATGAACTCTTAAGTTATCCTTTTCTTCATACTCAGGAGCATTTGGGAAATCACAGGTGATAACAATTACTTCAATGCCCTGCTTTGCCAGTATTGCAGATAAATCATAAACATGCCTAGCCAAACCACCTACTACTTTAGGTGGATACTCCCAAGTAAACATTAATACCTTCATTATTTCTCCACAACGCTCATGTAAACTGCTAGTGTTTTGCTTATCCACGCATCATCAGAGGGTGCTATAACCTTTATGTCTAAATCCTTTGCTATTAATCGTTTTATGGAATTTGCAACATCTTCATTTGTAGCAATGATGACCCTTGCCTCCTCTATACCCTCTCTTTCGAATATTCTTATAGCTTGACTAAAATTGCTGTCATGGGAGCTCCTCATCTCTTCTGTCGAATGGAATGTCAAAACTAAAGGTAAGCCGAACGTTTTAGCTAAAGTGATGCCTGTAGGTATTAAGTGCCAGTCATGAACATTTATAATATCAACATCACCGCCATTGTAAATATACTCGCTGCAAATTCTTTCAACTTCTGTATTTAATGTTGAAAGCCATGTAAGCAAATTAAAGTGTGTTTTTACTGGGTTTGCTATATGGGCAACTTTAACGCCCATAAATTCGTCAAAGTAAGTATAATCATCGAGTGTCATTACTTGCACCTCGCATCCAACCTTTCTCAATCCTATTGCTAATTCTCTAACATAGTATCCTAGTTCCCCAAGTACCTTCGGTGGAAACTCCCAGGTAAGTATTAGCACGTTTAGCATAAACTACCACCCGAAAGTGTTAACTTTCTCCCTCCTTTCAAATCTTAAAAAATCTTTTATGACTATAAAAAATTTATAAGTTTTACTTATAGTTACATCACTTATACCAATGAAGCACAAAGTCGTTGTGATGGCTGGAGGTAAGGGAGAAAGGTTGAGACCTTTAACATTTACAAGGCCTAAACCGCTCCTTCCAATTGTTAACAAACCGACATTGCAACATATTGTTGAAAAACTAAGGGATTTTGGATGTAGAGAATTCATTTTCACATTGGGCTATCTAAGTAATAGGATAAAGGAATACTTTAGAAGACATTGCAAAGGAGAAAAAGACACGTTAATAAAATTTGTTGAGGAATCTAAACCTTTAGGCACTGCAGGAGGTGTTAAAAATGTCGCTGAGTTCATAGACTCAACCTTTATTGTTTGGTCTGGTGATGTGCTTGCTAGCTTAGACATTAAGGATATGCTAAAATTTCACAGAAAATGTGGAGGTATTGGTACAATAGCATTTACGAGAGTTGAAGATCCCAGGGAATATGGGATTGCCGAGGTAGATGATTCATACAGAATAGTAAGATACATAGAAAAACCGAAAACTAATATTTTTAGTAATTTGGCTAACTGCGGTATCTATATATTTGAGCCAGAGATTTTCGATTTCATAGAGGATGGAGATGATTTTTCAAGGGATGTCTTTCCGAGAATTCTGAATAACTCTCATGATCTTTATGCATATTCTGATGTTACATACTGGAATGATATAGGAAGGCCGCATACGTACAAAAAGGCCAATAAGGACGTTTTATACGGAAAAGTTAAGCTTAAGATTTCCGAAAGGAAGAAGGGTGATATTTGGATCGGTCATGATTGTGTCGTGGAAAATAGTAAAATAAAAGGTAGATCCTTGATAGGTATCGGTTGTTCAATTGAAAGCTCTGAGATATCGCAATGTGTGGTAGGTAGAAATGCCAAAATAAGGAATTCTGTGATCGAGAATTCTATAATTTTTGGAAATGTTAAAATAGATGGTGCCAAAATAGTTAATTGCATAATTGGAGATTCTTGTATAATAAAAAGAAACAATGTCCTTAGAAATGCTATTGTTGGAGATAACTGCAAGTTCTTGGATGGCAGAGTTATTGAAAATATATCTATAAAGCCACATACAATTATTTAATGAGGGCTGAGGAGAATCTTAAAGAGTTGCTCAACCTTATGAAGAGCTATCTTAATAGAATAGATTTCTTAAAGGTAGATGAGATGATAAAGGAAATAAGAAAGAGTAGAAGGGTATTTATAGTTGGTGCAGGTCTTAACTCATTTGTTGCTGGAATATTCGCAACAAGACTTGCTCATCTTGGCTATGTGGCGTATTCAACCGAAACGCTTATGCCTCCTATAGAGGAGGGCGATCTGCTAATAGCAATTTCTGGTTCAGGATTTACTAGGCCTACAGTTGATTATGCAAAAGTAGCAAAGGAAGTAGGAGCTAAGGTTGTAGCTATAACATCGTTCAAAGATAGCGAACTTGCAAAGATAGCAGATATCCTTGTTGAGATACCGGGTAGGATAATAACAGAAAAATACAAAAAAGATTACTTAGAAAGACAAATAGCTGGAATTGTAGAGCCAAAGGCAAGCAAGGTTATGAATTTTGAAATTTTATGTATACTACTTATAGATGCAATAATAGACGATTTGAAATGAAAAGCATAGAGCTTACACCAGATACCCACCTCCTTATCTCCATAATATTTCTTGTTCTCGCAGTTTATTGCCTAATCATGCTACCTAACCCAATTTTACAATTTAAGCTCCTAATCTTGGGAATAATATTTGGAGTAATTTTTGCGGAACTCTGGATCTTGACTTTAAGAAGAAATCCCAAATTTTAAAAAAATTTATAAACTATTTTGGGTTAATACCCTAATAATGGTTGATGTGGTATTAGCAGTGTCATTCAGCTACGAGAAGAACAAGATTATAATGAAGTTATTAG
>CAZWFW010000064.1:0-4520 GCA_964633445.1 Candidatus Undinarchaeota archaeon
GTGATTCAAGCTCTGACAAAACAACCATAAAGGGTAACTTAGAAGTGAGCGGAGATTTGACAGTCACGGGAAACAAGAACGCAATAGTAAATACATCTCAGGGACTTAGGAAAATGTCTGCGGTAGAGTCGCCTAGAGTAATTTTTGTAACTGCTGGTTCATCTCAGCTAATAAATGGTGAGGCTGTGGTTAAAATAGAGCCCCTATTCCTAGAAGCTATAAACACTAGTGCTGGATATTGGGTTTTGCTAACCCCAACAGATAATTGTCAATTATATGTTTCAGAAAAGAAAGATGATGGTTTTGTTGTTAGACTATCAGATGGCAAAGAAAATTGTACATTCGATTGGTTCCTATACGGGATAAGAAAAGGGTATGAAAATTGGTACATGGAAAAGTAAACAAGTTAATTTTCAAAGCGTTTAAATAAATCCTATCTCTTCACCACTAAAAGGTGAGGAAAAATGGACGTACTAAGTGGCATAAGCATCTTGTGGTACTACATACCAAGTGTCTTTTATGACCTAGCGGCATTCCTAGTGGCATTTAGCATAGTGTTTATAGTAACCTATGCATTAACGAAGAGCATTGGAGGTGCCGCGATAGTTTCTGGATTTTTACTAGCAGTGGGTTTAGCATTTATGCTAGTATTTGGAGGATATTACTACACATTTTACATACCAGGTTGGCTGTATACACTAACAGCTTTGTTCATAGCAGGGTTCGCACTTTATCTAGTATTTAAGGCTCTTTAGCCTTTTTCCAAAATTTTTTTATTAGCTCTACGGGGTTCTCAGAAACCTTAAACTTAAGATCTGGTGGAAAGGCTTTTACATAATTTTTCCACATAAATCTTTCATCCATAAAAACAATAACCCCAACATCTCTCTCGCTTCTTATGCATCTACCCGCGGCCTGTAAACTCTTATTTATTGCAGGATAGATATATCCGTAGCTCCAACCTTTACCAAATTTATAATCATAGTAATCAATTAGCGCTTGCGTCTCAAGATCTGGTTTTTCCAGAGGCAAGCCAACAATAACTACGCAAGCCAATGCATTATTTGGAAAATCGACACCTTCAGCAAAGCTCGCCCCCTGAACTGCAAGCAGCACAGCTTTTTCTGTTGAAAGAAACAATTTTAGAAGCCTTATTCTTTTTTCTTTGCTGGCTCCTTTTTTCTCAACAAAAACTTGTCTATCTATGCTAATATATTTACCTATTTTCTGCAAAAGCTCATAGGAAGGAAAATAAACAGCAACCCTCCCCGGTGTAACGTCGATAATTCTAGCAACGATTTTCCCAATCCTTCTATACTCAAGCTCGTTTCGCTTGGAGTATCTAGTGGTTACTGATGGAACAATTATGTTAAGCCTGTTCTCCTTAGGAAATGGGCTAGGATATTGCTTCATTATTGCTCTATCAGCGTCGAAGCCTAACAAATCAAGATACATGTTACAAGGTGTTAAAGTTCCACTCATCGCAATTACACTCCAGCAAGAATTTATTATATCTTGCGTAATGACTGCAGGATCAAGGCAAAGATATTTAATTTCTATTGAACTATCGTTTCTTCTCAAAATTCTGGCGTATTCCTTTCCCTCATTTTTCCAAGCTTTTAAGAACCTCGCAATTGAGCCGCAATATGAAATTTTCCTCCTTGTTCTGACATCCTTTGCGCATAGTTCGAGATCCTCAATGAAGTCATCAATGCTGATACCATGCTCCTCGAGCTTCTCATCAATTTCCTCCTTTGCGATAAATGCCTCATCTCCATATTTAAAACCGACTTCCTTAGCAACCTCGTTCAATGCTTTTAAATCCTCGGCAATACTGGGATATTCAAATTTTTCAGCTTCTTTTATAGCTCTTTCAATTTTTGTGATAGTTAATTTCTCGGAAAGCAACTCTCTGACCCTGCTCGGCAAGTTATGTGCTTCATCAATGATCAAGATTGCCGCATCAAGATAAGCGCCTACCCTTCTTAGAAATATATCCTTCACAGATGGGGAAAATACATGATAATAATCAGCCACAATGATTACGGAGTCCTTAGCTAAGTATGTGGAAATCTCATATGGACAGAAGCCGGCTTTTTTGCATATCTCGCAAACATCCTCCACATGCATTGGACTGGCTTCTTTTATTTTTTCTATCAAAGATAGTAGCCTCACCCTTTTGTTAACATCATCACTAATAATATTTTTGTAATAAGTGCAACGCTCCTCATCTTTCAGTGTTTTGCAATAATCCGCAAAATCTTTTGATGAGAGTAAGGAGGCACCTTCTATGGGGCACATCCAACGCTTTCCAATTATGTCAGCGGATTGAAAGCTTATTTTATACTTCTTCCTTATAAGTTCAAGAGTTTCAATAACAATTTTGTGCTGCGTGTGTTTCGGTGTAAGAAAAAATACTCTTAAGCTATTTTCAATCGCGTATTTTAATGCGGGGCTTAAAACAGCGGCTGTTTTTCCTATGCCAGTTGGTACGTGTGCAATAACATGCTTTTTTTCCTTTATAGCCTTGTTTACAAGCAGTAGAAAATCTTTTTGGATTCTTCTTGGTTTATCGAACGGAAATAGTAGCTCTTCGAGATTCATACTATAATAATGCGAGATATATTAGAAAAGGTTTTAATTTTTCATATATTTTCTGTTGCTTTTTTATCAATGAGTACTCAAACTTATATATGCAGGATAGTGAGAATTTATTTTTGAAGTATCGTTCTTTTCCATAAACTCAGAATAAATAACAATTGATCCAGTCTTTCCCCTTTGAGTCGATTAACCAAGTTATTTTATACTTGCATACATTATAATTATTAATTAGAATATTAATTCTGGGATTAATGCCGGGGTGCCCGAATGGCAAGGGGGGCGGCTGCAGACCGCCTTTATCTGGGTTCAAATCCCAGCCCCGGCTTATGAAATTTATTTCATGAGCCTGTATACAAACTTTTGATTTTAGATATTGAAACAATGTAGGAACCCATTGAATGGTTTAAAAGAGATAAGGATGAACTAAGATGAGTCAAAAACTTGACAATACAGCTAAAGGAATTTTAATTGGTACTTTAATTGCCTTTATATGTCTTGTGGTAATTATTAGCATAGAATTTTCTGAAGAAAATGAAATAAATAAAAGTAGCTATTCCTTTGTTCTTATTGAAGAAACCACTACATAGAATATGGTAGTTGTCTGCATCACTCTACGGTTTTAAGGAAAGGAAGTTTAATTAATGTAACTGTGGAGGTAAAAGATGGAGGCCCTGTAGACGTTTTACTATTAGATTCTAAGAATTATCTAGATTTTGAAGAGTTTTTTAGAGGTAGAAGATCGTCATTCAAGTACTTTAAAACAGGCTCAGCTTTAAATATTATGAGCAAATCCTACTCTTTTACCATTCCTTACACTGATAGGTGGTTTATTGTGATTTGTAATGAAGATTTAATAAGCGGAGGTGCAGAACCTAGGGGAGATGTTTCAGTTTTTATTAAAGTAACAGTAACGATCTAAAACTTGCTAAACTTTAAGCTTTACATTTGACATATTCTCAATTTGAAAAATGTTTCAACAAGTTTGATTTTGGACATTCTTAATTTTTCTTCCTAATTCTTGGCAAAAACTCTGCTTTACCTTCTAACAACCACTCTCTTGCGCAATCTCTGCAAAAGTATAGTTTAGGGTTTATCCAAATCATCAACAAATTCTGCTTCCTTCCTTTTGCGGATTGATCATTTCATACATAGTTTAAATTCTCACTTCTAGTTAAGATTTTTGAGTTTATCCTATCTGAGGTGAATTATCTTAGTAGTCCTAACAGATAAATAGCCTATTTTTTAAGTAGATTACATTCAGAATAACTTGTCAACTTAACATTGCCCTTAAAGTCAAAAAGTTAATAAGGGGGTAAAGCCCCCCTAATAATTCTAGCAGGAGATGTGAGGAAAATGCAAACACTTAATTTATTAATTGCGAAATTATTTAAAAAACATAAAGCAAAAACGTCTTGCATTGCTGCTTTATTTTTTCAGGGTTATCATTACGTAAGGCTGCAGAATTCGCAAAAATTAGCCATGAGAGCGTGAGAAGAATATACAAGAGAGCAAGATTTTTGTTTAACCCAAAGAAAAAGAAGCGCAAAGTTGTTGCAGTGGATGAGACAAAAATTTACGGTTTTTACGTTTTTGCTGCAATAGATGTTTATAGCAAAGAAATAATTGCAACATATGCAAGTAAGGGGCGTAGCAGCTTGGATGCATTGATTTTTATGAAAAAAGTTTTAAAAGCTTGCATCGGCAAACCAGAGCTAATCCTTTGCGATAGAGGAAAATGGGATAGTTACGCTTTTGAAAGATTGGGATTAAAAACTATAAGCATGAAAAATTTGGCTTAGGGAATGCAAGTGAGCGATGGTTTTTCTTGCTGAAGCACAGAACTAAGAGATTTTGCAATTGCTTTCATGCAAAAAGCCTTTTTGGGAAATTTAAAGCTGTTTATGAATTTTGTTTGAGTT
>CAZWFW010000065.1:0-4496 GCA_964633445.1 Candidatus Undinarchaeota archaeon
CATAATAGATTCAATATTTTAAAAGCTCGTTAAACAAATTCTCACTTACTTTTTTCAATTTCTCAAGTTCTCTCATAACCTCAAGCCTTTCAGTAGCCTTGGTTAAAGGCCCTCTCCCCCTCTCCCTTGGCCAATCGCGCCTATATACTGCAAGCATTGTATCTAGGCAAAAAGATGCAATTTCTTTTACCTCTGCATATAATTTTTCCAGTTCTCTTCTTTTTTCTGGGCGTCTAGCATACATATCAACCATGAAATCACCTAACTTTGATAGCCAATCTACAAGCATAGATCTAGCATTTACAAGCTTTTCAAGAATGATAAAGCCTTGCTCATCACCTGTTAGTGCTTCGTTACTCATATTTATTATTTTTTCTAAAGTTTCCCTAAACCACGAAACCTTCAGCTCAACGCTTTCCCTAAGCATTAAAAATTTAAAATAATGATAAATTATTAAGTTTGTTACGTAAATAATCTTTAGATGATTACTCAAAGATTAATAGTAGGTGTTGATCCTGGTATTACTACGGGACTTGCAATTCTAAATCTTGATGGAGAACTACTTGAAATTGCATCGTTTAGATGCAAAGATGAAAAAGATTTAAGAAATCGGATTTTGAAGCATGGCAAACCAGTAGTTTTGGCGTGCGATGTTTCTAACATTCCGAAGAAAGTTAAGAAATTGGCAAGCGAATTCAAGGCTTTGCTTTTTTCACCCGAAGTTGAGATACCCTCATTTAAAAAAAGAAGGATAGTTAGCGAGTTTGCTGGTATAACGATGAAGAATCAGCATGAAAATGACGCTTTAGCTGCGGCAATTCTGGCTTATAAGCACTACAGAACAATTTTAGAAGAAGCTGGCAAAAAGGCGGATGAAAGTAGGGTGGCAAGGGATATTGTAAGGGAGTATGTTCTTAAGGAGGGTATGGCTATAAGTGATGCCATTTCTAAAGCTAGGGGTGAAGATGAGGAGAAGGTTGAGAAGGTTGGCAAGGAAAGAGTTAGAGAAAATAAGGAGATAATATTATCGTTAAGGAGAAAAGTGGAAAAGCTGGAAAAAACGAAAAATTTACTAGAGAGGTATATTTCTTCATTAGAAGATGAGTTGAGGAGATATAAGCTTTATATTAAAAAATTAGAGAAGAAAGTAAGGAACAGTAAGCCATCGGTTCTGCATAAAATATGTGATGATTCTGAAACAAGGAAAGAGTTGGAGAATGAAAAAAAGCTAAGAAGAAAGTTGGAGGAGGAAAGAAAGGTTTTGATTGAAATTTTGAATGATATAGTTTCTGGAAAGGTTAAACCGGTTAAAATTTTGGAAAACCTTTCTAGGAAAGAGGTTAAGAAGTTGAAGGATATGTATGGCATAGTTAAGAATGACATAATTTATGTGAAGGACCCATCAATTGTTACGCAGGTAGCGCTTCAAACTCTGAAGGAATCTGGAATCGCTTGTTTAATAATTGATGATGATAGCGCTGCAGGAGAATTGACCGATGAGGTACGTACTGTTTTGGCAAGAGATGTAGGATTTAGAAAAGTAAGCGGTAGATTGGGTGTTGTTGACGTATTAAAGTTGGAAAGAAATCTAAAGAAATCAAAGAGAGATTTGGAAAAAAGAAAGATTAAGAATCTCATTAAGGAGTTCAACATTTACAAGAGTGAGAGGAAAATTTGGAAAAGCTTTAGCTAAGGTTTCAAACCTAATCTTTATATAAATTATAAAATTGATTAAATTAGCGTAAGGGGCCGTGGGGTAGTCAGGCAGCCTGGTGGGCTCCAGAAGTCTGGTTGTGGGTTTGCTGATGAAAGGATGAGGAGCTTCTGGAGCTGGCGAAACCCACAGACCCGGGTTCAAATCCCGGCGGCCCCATCCATGATATACTTGCCGAGGCCTGAAGATCTAAAAAGGCTGAGAGTTGCTTCTGGGCTAACACAAGCCGAGCTTGCTAAGAAGGTTGGAGTTAGCCAATCGTTAATAGCAAAGATAGAATCTGGTGCGATAGATCCAAAAATTTCCCTGGTTGAGAAAATTATTGGCGCGCTTTTGAAGAGTAAAAAGAGAATAGGTGCAAAGGCTATTGAAATAGCCACTAAACCATTAATTTATGTGAAACCAGATGATAACATTTTAAAATGTATAGATTTGATGATTTCTAAGGGTATTTCGCAATTACCTGTAATTGAGGAAAACAAAAACTTAGGTAGCGTAACGGAATCATGTATAATTAAGAGATTCGGTTCTGCGGAGAATTTAGAAAATTTAGTTAATGAAAAAGTTTCTAATATTATGGGCAAAGCTTTTCCAGTGATTGATGGTAACTCTAAAATAGACGAAATTTTACCTTTGCTTGAAAGTAACTCTGCAGTTTTAGTGGCGGAGAAAGGTAAAATAGTGGGGATAATAACCAAGGCTGATATATTGAGGTTATTAATATAGTTTTCTTCTATTTTTTAGACGAACCATCTGAATGTGAACTACCACCGTTCACGGAACGGTGGCTTCTCTGCCTTTAGACTAAGCTTCATGCAGAGTTCAGACTGGTTCGTTGTTGGTCTTTTTAGTAACATTTTATAAATAACCTTTGGATTTCACTGTGGATATTTTGTTTTTTAAGTATTGTAACCTGAAAAATCGTCATCTTCTGCTTAAGCTAAAAAATTTCAAAAACATTTATCATATTAAGATGGTGAGGGATTTGATTAGGATATGCAAAAAATTAAGAGCATTCGGTTTTGTGGAGGCTACTTCGGGCAATATCAGTATGAGAAAGGGAAGCAAAGTATACATAACAACTGCTGGTTCTGATTTTGGAGAAATATCAAAAAAAGACATTGCTTTAGTAGATTTGAATGGGAAGCAAATAAAGGGAAAACCTTCCTCTGAGACTAGGATGCATCTAGAAATTTATAAGGTTAGGGATGATTGCAATGCAATAATTCATACTCACCCCTTGTTTGTCATATTGAACTCCTTTAAAAAATATCCACTGCCAATATTGCCTGAGGCTAATTTTGAATGGTGTTATGTTAAATATTTAAAGCCAGGTAGCTTAGAGCTTGCAAAAGAAGTTAGTAAAAAAGCGAAAAGATGCGATGCCATAATTTTAGAGAGGCACGGACTTGTTTGTCTTGGGAGAAATTTAAAGGAGGCTTTCTATAAAACTGAAATAATGGAAAAAATTTCAAAACTAGGATTCCTTTTGAGTCTTAGTAGCTTCTGATTCCAAGGTTTGAGTACCTGAAGGCGCTGAAGTAGAAGCAATACCGCTTACCATCGATGTTAAAGCGTTGAGATCACCTTCTATTTCCTTAACTATTTCCTGGATTTTAACCTTTATTGTACTACGCTTGCCTTCTATGGCGTCAAATATTCCTGAGGCCTCATTTTTTAACTTTGAATAAAGGTTATCAAATACTTTTTTTGACACTCCGCCACTCTTATAATCTTCTTCGAGTTTTTTCATATTTTCAACAACACTTGCAAGCTCATCTTTCAAAATTTTCAACTCACTTATAAGCTCCATAACCTCCCTTGCTATTTCTTTCGCCCTTTCAATCATCTTAATCACCTAAAGTTTTGGTTCATGCAAAACATATTTTCTAATTTTTTTAATTTCTTTTTTTCTATTTTGATTTTGCTGTTCAACCTTTTCTTTACTTTCAAGATTAACATAAACATTTTGAGATATTTCCATAGCTTGTATGGGTTGCTCCGAGACCTTGCTCCCCCTTTTTCCAAAAATTCTTTTTAACAAACTCTTGAACCTGGACATCATCCATAATTATAATGGCTTTATTAAATTATATTATTTTTCAACAATAAAATAATATGGAGAGGGTTAAGACAGGGATACCGGGGTTTGACGAGATATTAGATGGGGGTATACCGGTAAGAAATGTTGTTTTACTTGCTGGAGGCCCTGGAACTGGAAAATCTATATTGGGTCAGCAATTTCTCCATAGTGGTTTGGCAAATGGCGAACCTGGCGTATTCGTTGCTCTGGAGGAACATCCAGTACAGGTTAGGGTAAATGCACATAGATTCGGTTGGGATTTTAAAAAATTCGAAGAGGAAGGCTTGCTTGCTATTGTAGATGCCTTTACTGCAGGAATTGGAGAGGCCGCAAAGCGTGAGCGTTACGTTGTTAGAGATCTAAATGATATCTCTTACTTTATTGATGTGACAAGGCAAGCAATAAGGGTTCGACGCAGTTTTTGATTTGTGTAACATTTAAAAGGAACATTAAACAACATTATGGAAAAATTATATCGAATAAAGGAAGCATCGGAGATATTAGGAGTTCATCCAAAAACACTACGGAGATGGGCTAGAGAAGGTAAGATAAAAGTAGTTAGGACAGTAGGGGGAATTAGAAGGATTCCAGAATCTGAGATAAGGAGATTGCTTGGCGAAGAAGTTAAGAGAGTTGACGAGATTAGAGAAGTAAGAGTTGTGCTTTATGCGAGAGTAAGTTCTTACGACCAAGAACAGC
>CAZWFW010000066.1:0-4459 GCA_964633445.1 Candidatus Undinarchaeota archaeon
TCAACAATTGGATGAATATACACATTTATATTTCCCGACGCAGGATTCCCGCTATCATCAACAATGGTAACATCAATAACATTCACACCGTATTGAAGAAAAGCCTTCTTCCTAGTGATATCCTCCAATCTAATTTCCTTTTTTTCTAGCTTTTCAACTCTTAAGGGACTTGCTATTTGAACACCGTTTAAGGCTATGTTAAGTAATGCTGTGTTCTCTCCAACGTTCTCAATCTTTATTATGAAATCTTTGATGATACCTGAAGGCAAGCTAAATGATATCTTTCTGCTGTTACTAACGTAGAATAGCAGGTTGCCAGGATCATAAATTACCTTCTCAACCTGAGGGAGATCCGATTGAAAGCTAATACCTTCCTTGCATATGATATGTAACCTTACTGGCTTTGTTTTTAGCGTTATTTTAACACTTTTAAATGAATTTTGAGACAGGTAATCTACGATGCTTTCCTGCTTATCATCAACAAATATTTGGATATTATGCAAATCCACGCTGCCAACATTCTTTAAAACAAAGGAAACGATATATTTATCTGGCAAAGCATCGCCATCAACATCTATTTTTTCAACATTCAAATCTGAAACATCGATCTTCGCACCTATGTAGCTAAGGGGATAAGAAGCCTCATCCATTCTACCCTGGGTTTCTCGCTGATATCCCTTATACCAGCTATAAAATAGAATGCCAGCAATTACAGTTACAAGCACTAACAACGCAGTTGCAAATACTGGAGAAACACCTTTCCTTTTCATCCAAAGTTTTTAGAAGACTTAAGTGCATAAATTATTTATTGTTCATCGTTAATAAGCATCACCGCAGACACTATCTGATGAGGAAGGAATTGCGGAACAACATTTAAATAATCTTATATATTTAGCAAATTCCGCCTCGAGCTTGCTTGTGGAGCTGCCAACACCCAATTAGGATGAGCGATGATTTAAGCTATGACTAATCTGCAAGCCATGGTTTTAACTGATGGTTAGCTAACCATTCACCTAACTAACTATTCATCTAAGCTTTATATACTTATTGTGTAAAACTAAAGTTTATACCAATGTCACGAAAAAGAGACAGCCCTGGTAGGCCGAGAAGGGGTTCAATCGCATTTGTAAGATGTAGAGCTAGGCGCATTTATCCAATTATCCGTTCATGGCCTTCTATTGATGAAGCTAAGCTCCTTGGCTTCACTTGTTATAAAGCTGGGATGACTCATGTACTTGCTATTGATAACAACCCCAATAGCCCGACTTCTGGTGAGGAAATTTTTATACCCGTGACAGTTTTAGAGGCACCCCCAATGATAGCTTTTGGTATAAGGCTCTACAAAAAAACACTTTATGGACTAAAGAGTGTTACTGAGGTCTGGGCAGACAACTTAGATAAGGATCTGGAAAGGAAGATGACTCTGCCTAAGAGAAAAATGGGGGATTTGGATAAAATAGAGAAAATTGTTGAATCAAATGGCAAACAATACGATTTAAGGGTTCTGATCCACACAAAGCCTAGAATTGCTTCTGTGCCAAAGAAGAAGCCTGAAGTTATGGAGTATGCTATAGGGAGTAGTGATATTAAAGATAAGCTTGAATACTGTAAGAAGGTTTTTGGAAAGGAGATAAAGGCCAGTGAAGTATTTAAGAAGGGGGATTTGGTTGATGTTATCGCCGTTACAAAAGGAAAGGGTACTCAGGGTCCAATTAAGAGATTCGGGTGCAAAATACAGGATAAAAAAGCTCAGAGAGGAGGGAAAGGCAGACATGTTGGTACTTTAGGTCCGTGGACACCAAAGAAAGTTGATTGGCGCATTCCTCAGGCGGGACAAACAGGTTACCACGTTAGAACGGAATATAACAAACTAATTTTAAAAATAGGGGATGACGGGAGAGAGGTTACTCCAAAAGGCGGATTTCTGCATTATGGTATTGTAAAAAACGAATATATTATGCTGAAGGGAAGTGTTCCTGGTACTGCAAAAAGGCCAATAAGATTGAGATTTGCAATAAGACCTGTTGGTCAAATACATGTACCCCAAATAACATATATAAGCCTTGAATCTAAACAGGGCTAAAATGAAGGTAAATGTTTATTCAATAGAAGGCAAACCGATAAGAAAAATTGAGTTACCTAGTGTATTTAATGAGGAGATAAGGCCAGATCTTGTAGCTAGAGCTGTTATTGCAAGTATTACATCGAGAATTCAACCCTGGGGTACGGATCCGATGGCTGGTAAGCGTACAACAGCTGAAAATTGGGGCACAGGGCATGGTATTGCAAGGGTTCCAAGAATAAAGGCTGGCCCCCATAGGAAGGGAAGGCGCGCTCCACGCTACAGGCAAAAGTTTAGAAGCTTTCCCGCCGCTGGAAGAGCCGCATTTGTTCCTCAAGCAGTTGGAGGTAGACGTGCGCATCCCCCAAGGGTTGATAGGGTAATTAAGGAGAAAATAAATAGGAAAGAGAGGAGGAAAGCCATAAGATCAGCAATTGCTGCGACAGCAATTAAGGAAATTGTTGCGTCAAGGGGTCACATTGTCAGCGATATTCCTGAATTGCCTCTGGTTGTTGAAGACAAGTTCCAAGAATTAAAGAAAACTAAGGAAGTTGTTGAGGTTATGAAGAAGTTAAGGCTTTGGGATGACATATTAAGAGCAAGCAAAAAGAAAATCAGAGCTGGTAAGGGCAAGATGCGGGGAAGGAAATATAAGAGGAAGAAAGGACCTTTGATCGTAATTGCTGAGGATAAAGGAGTAAAGCTTGCTGCAAGAAATTTACCTGGTGTTGATGTTGTCAGAGTGGAAAATCTAAATGCCGAACTGCTAGCCCCAGGCACCCATATCGGTAGGTTAACACTTTGGTCGGAGTCTGCAATTAAAAAACTTGAAAACTTATTCAACGTTTAAAGATGAATCCGCTAAAGATAATTAAAAGGGTACACACAAGCGAAAAAGCAATGAATTTGGCTAGCAAGGAAAATAAGCTTGTCCTTATCGTTGATAGACGTGCAAGTAAACCTGATGTTAAGAAAGCTGTTGAGGAACTTTTGAATGTAAAGGTTGTTAAGGTGAACACACTAATAACCCCTAAGGGAGAGAAAAAAGCTTATGTAAAGTTGGCAAGTGAATACTCAGCGGAGGATGTTCTTTCGAGGGTTGTTGGAATATAACTTAATATACTATCAGAAAAGGCATGCTAAATCAATTCTCTCTTTTTTCGATAGTTTCTCAAGTAATCTTTTGCAGTCCTCATAAGACAGACTGCTGACAATAGTGTTTGATAGTAGAACATAGGAAATATAGGGATATTTAGCAACTTTCATGCAGAATTTATTTATAACATTCTCTGTTATGCGAATTTCTGGATAAATTTCGGTGTATTTTCCAAAAAACTTTTTTACATAGTCTTTTTTCATTCTTTCTTTTTCTTTAGTTTTAAATACTTCTGAAAGTAGGGAAGCCTGAATTATGCATCTTGCAGCTATTTCTTTCACTTTCTTTAGGTATCTCGATCGAAACTTTAAAAACCTTTGCCCTTTCTTTTGAAAAATCTTGAAAAATTCTCTATCAAGTAGGCTTACATAAAGTGAAGGTTCATAATAAAAAAAGTCTCCAAATTCTCTCCTAAATTCCTCCATTATAAGATTTAATGGTCTTGCATGAACATACTTCACGTCTCTTATAGTCTTAGGTAAAAATGTTGCTAAGGAATAGGCGGAGGGGTATAGTTCTATAAAAATTCTAAGGTTTTCCTCTACTCTTAAACTCTCCAGTAAAGTGGGAAAAAGATCCGAGAAAATTTCAGCACTTTTGTATGAAACCTGTGCTAGATAAAATTTTATCTTAACAAAGCTCTCTACAGCTTTCTCAAAATTACCGTCTAAAATAGACTCTCTCAATTTATTTTCACTGTCTTTTGTCTCCTCAACACAAGCTGATGGTTTTATTTCTTGCCATTTGCTTCTGTTTTGTTCGTAAATTTCACCTAGATTGTACATTTCAAAAAATTTTCTATCTGTAAAAAGGTCGTTGAAAGAATCAAAAAATAGAAATATTTTGCCCTTCTTTTTCATTTTTAGCAATATTTTGTATTTATCCTTATAAAATTCGGCTAGGAAGTTTCTATATCCTCTGTGTTTAAAAATTTCAATTTCCTTTATTATATAGCTAGGTATTTTGGAAGGGTGTTTGTCAAGAAGATATCGCTCATAATGCGTTCCTTTTAGAATTGAGGATACAATAACGTTGCGATCCTCAGCTTCTTTTTTAATGTAGCTTAGAAGTTCCTTACTTTCAAAGGGTAACCAAAAGAATTTTATGCTATCTATATTCATGTGCTTAACCTTAATCTATCTATCATTAGACTGAATATAATTTTTTGGTAAATTTAATTATTTTCGTTTTATTATTACGAGCCTATCAACCTACTACCCCCTAGCATAAAATAAGTTATA
>CAZWFW010000067.1:0-4189 GCA_964633445.1 Candidatus Undinarchaeota archaeon
GGAAAACTCTGGCGGTGATGGAGAAACTATGTAACCCTTATAAGGGATAAGAGCGACCTCCTTAATGACGTTGTCTTCTTCTAGATTTCTGCTGACATTTTCTTGGTTTTCTATACCAATATAATGTTCTCACATATTCTAAGATATTTGAGCATTTTTCCCTGCTAATCTTTTTGTCTCTCATTAGACCATCCAAAACTTTTGCAATACTTTTATCGTATTTCCTAACGATGCTTACAATTTCATGCTTTGTTGGAGGAATAATTCTACTCCTTAACAAAATTATTCTTGCGCATTGTAAAGCTAAATTTAAGAGTTCTTCCCTTGCTAAATTCATATCACTTCTTGCTAAATGAACAATTCTATTTCTTAGCCTTTTGCAGTAATCTATTTTCTCTTGTATAACTTCACTTGAGAAAACTGGTAAAGATTTCTCATAAAATTTAATGAGATATTCCTTATCATAGATTATCTTTCCAAATGATAATGAAGAAACAATAAAATCATCTCCTTTAAGGTATTTTTTCTCAAACTCGCTCTTCTTCATCAAAATAATATTCACATTTTCCTTGAGCAACGGAACCTCTTTTTTATTTGAAATTACCAGAAAATCTATATCGCTTGCTTCTTTCTCCTTTCTAACAGCAACAGAGCCAATAAGTACTAAGCTTACAGGTTTGCATTCGTAAATTATCCTTTCTGCAATGTTAACTATCTTGTCCTTAAGCTTTGAAAACATTATAAATTCCGAATCAAAAAACAGCTTTAGTCTTTTACAAATTATGCTTGAAAAATTAAATCTGTAGCTTTTTCTATCCTCAATAAGCATGTTAAATTTCTTGAATTTATTCAAAAACCTTGTAAGCCCATGTTCTTGAAATTTCGGCTTTTCTAACAAGCTCAGAAATAGTGAAATAATGAAATGGCTCATTACAAAACACTCTTGCAACATTTAACTCAGCTTCGGTTTTGATGATCATTTTACCAAACCTATTTTTCTTAGATATTTGATGACTTCATCTCTAAGCTCTTCAATTTGCTTAAGATAATTTATAACATCCTCCGTGGTATAGCTTTTTGGAACTGAAGTATAGAGCTCGCAACAGTTTTCGATTCAAGTAGCATCAAGTAACATAGTAAATGGTAAATGAAATTCTTTCTCTCAAGCCTAATAGAGGGAATAAGATGCATCTACTAATGTATCAGTGCCTATCAAATCTTAAGGAGTTTCTTTCAATATTCTTCCTTAAATTCGAAGAAATTCAAAAAACTAAAATTTTAGGATCTAACATTTTGAGCAAATCAAACTCTTGAGTGATGCTACTTTATCAAACTTGCCAAAACATCTCATAAATTCTCTGCCTTCCGCACATCTTATCTCATTTTTCAAAGCAAATCCCTTTACCTCCTTTAAAAATTCTTTATCACCATAACAAATTGCAAAAGCTTTATCACCGCATTTTGATATCAAAATTGCTAAATTAACTTTATCCTTAATTTTTTTCAATAGCAATTCCAAGTCTCTCACACCCAATAATTCGTATTCCCTAATTATACATTCCTTAGCCCCAATCTCACTTTGCAATTCCTTAATGTATTGTTCAACAAGCAATTCTTTGAGCTTTTCATTTTCCTTTCTGTAAGTTTTCCATTCCTTAAAAAACCTTCTTACAGTCTTTGGCAAAGTTTCTGGTTCCACCCTCAAAATATTGCATGCTTCTTTCAATTTTTCCTCAACATCCTGCACGTATTTTATCGCTGATTCACCTGAGGTAAAAATAAACCTTATCACACCGTCCTGAATTCTCTCGCATTTAACAATTTTTATTAGACCAACATCACCAGTTGATCTGCAATGCGTACCGCAGCATGCCTGAACGTCTACACTAGGTATTTCAACAATCCTTATTTTCTTGCCTGGAACAACACCACCCTGGTAAATTATAAAACCGTATTTTCTTTCAGCCTCGTTCCTATTTTTCCAATTTATACGCAGCTTTAAGTTTCTTTGAACAATCTCATTAGCAATTCTTTCAATTTCTTTCAGCTGCTCATTGCTAGGCAATTCGTAATGCGTAACATCAAGCCTTGACCTCTCTACGCCTTTCTGGGCACCAGCCTGCCAAACATGTTTGCCAAGAACTTTTCTCGCCGAGGCGACTAATATATGAGTTGCAGTATGTGCTTTGGTCAATGCAACTCTTCGCATTACATCAACTTTACAGTTAACAACTTGACCCTCCTCAAGTTTGCTTGCATCATCAACCTCATGCAAAATTACACCCTTAACCCTTACAACCCTTTTAACATTAGCACCAGCAATTTTACCAGTATCGCTTGGCTGACCACCTCCTTCAGGATAAAACGCTGTTTTGTCGAGAACAACATAATTATCTATTTTCTTTAAAATTCTTGCCTTGAATTCAAAAATTTGATCGTAGAAGAGTTCCTGAGTTCTTGGCAAACCAGATACATCTACGGCCGTTTCTTCCTCACTTGCCTCAGCTTTATGTAACTCGGAAACCCTTGCGTAGAAATCGGAAGGAATGTTAACCTTCAACTTCGAAAATTCCTTGACTATTTCTGGAGATAGGCCATAAGTATCGTAAAGTTCTATAAGCGTTTCGACAGGAATTTCCCTTCTGTTTTCTCTTAGCAGTTTTTGCTCAACCTTTTTGACTATTTGCTTGCCCCTTCTAATCGTTTTATCAAATTTTTTCTTCTCCACTTCCAAAATTCTTATTATCTCATCCTCATTTTCTTTAATCTCTTTAAAATCTTTAGCAAGATCGTCAACTTGCATTTTAATTATCCACTCAAGCATATCGCTTGCTTGTAAAATGCTGAGCATTCTAAACATTCTTCTTGCAAGTAACCTTGCAAAGTACCCTGCTTTCGCATTTGAAGGCAATATACCATCTGTTAGCATAAAACACAGAGCTTTGCTATGATCGCAGATTATGTAAACACATTCATGCGGTATTATAGATTGCTCCGCTTCTTCGACAGTTATATTAAGCCTTTTAGCAACTTCTTTGCGCAGAAGCCTTATATCTCCTATATCCTCAATCTTTATATTACCAGCAATTCTCGCAAATTCATTAAATGTTTCATCCTCCTCAATACCCAACTTTTTCTTCAGTTCGGATGCTAGGGGGAATATGCTGTCATAAACTGTCAATTTACGCATTGCAAGCCATACATGGCGTTCTAAGCCATAACCAGTATCAACGACACGTATATCCATTTTCTTGTATTTACCATTGAAGGGTCCATTATATTCCATAAAAACAAGAGTTGCAAGCTCCAATCCTTTAACACAAACTTCAAAGCATGGTCCAGCATTACCCCCACCTTCCCACCAAGATTCTTTGAAATTAACGTATTCTTCTGGAATTCCCAAGTTTTTAAACCATTCAAAGGATAACCTTACAGTTTCATCTTTCCAGTAAATTTCATTCTCTGGGAAGTTAAATGCATGATGTGCCATCATCTCAAAAAGCGTTAAATGCCTGCCACTCCTACCAACGGAGTCTATATCAACGAATCTCAGGCATGGTTGGCTCATTACTAGGGGATTCGCTGGCGGTTCAACCTCTTTGTTAAGCACCCAAGGTTGGAAACAGGCGATTGTTGCAATAGTAAAATAAATATCTTCTCTCCACCTCGCAACAACAGGATATCTACCAAGCCTTTCATGTCCGTTTCTTTCAAAAAAACTTAAGTATTTTTCCCTTATTTCGGAGAGAGAGGCTTTCTTTATAATCTTTTCATCTAAAAACTCATATTTTGAGCATGAAGCATCCCCACAAGTATCAGCATTTTCGTTTAATGTCCAGAATTGTTCATTGCAAATCTTACATCTTTTTCTAATAAAGCCCTCTTTCTTAAAGAATTCTAAATTAAGAGGATCTTGCTTTAGTATTTCGCTTTTTTCAATCATTATTTAATAATTCAGCTTTTCTTTAAAAGCTTTTTCTGCAAAACCTACTTTGATTACAAGAGAGCAAGCTACTCGTGGAATAAATTTGAAGTTAGCGATACCTACTGTGTTACACAATTATTTAAAAACCGTTATCTCTTCTTTCTTTTGCCAATCTGAGGTATGTGAGTTCTTCCTGATGTGAGCTCTGAAGAAGCAGTTATAATGTTTATTTTAGAGTTTTAAGAACACAGTAAGCGTAAGCAA
>CAZWFW010000068.1:0-3827 GCA_964633445.1 Candidatus Undinarchaeota archaeon
AAAAAATCGTAATTACGATAAAACCTCGTCAGTTTTATCTTGAATTTAGCTTGCTAAAAGCTTGGTTCAGGAAAAGAGTTGAAGGTTGCGATTTAGGAGAGTTAATACTCAAGGAGAATGAGTTGGTTATAACTTTTAAGAAACCTGTTGATAATACTCCTTCAAGGAAGAAAATTGCTTGGGATTTAAATTTACTTAGCATGGACGGATTTTGTGATGAAGGATGGTTAGAGTGGACTTAAAATTTTTGAATAAAGAACTTTTCTCCCCATTCTTCTCTTCCTTATAATTTGTCTCTCAACCAAAATCTTTAAATACTTTCTTGCAGTTCTTTCACTGATTTTTAGCTTTTTAGCTATTTCTTGAGAACTCATTTCCTTCTCTTCAAGCAAATCAAGAATTTCTTTCTCTACGCCTTCTGTTTCCTTCCTAAATAGCACAACTTTGAAAAAATTCCCTAGCTCCATAAACTCTGGTTCTTTTAAACCATGCTTTAGACATTCCTCAACAATCTTATTTGTTCCAGTTCCCCATCTCTCTATAAAGCCATATAAAAATAGAACATTTGCAATTTTAGGATTTCTTAAAATTGATTCGTGCTCCTTTTTAAGAAGCTCTGGTGTTAGTGGCTCAGGTAATTTGCCTGGATTTATAATTTCAACTCTATCATCAAAAACTTTTATATAGATTGGAGAAGCAATAGAGTAATCTCTATGGCAAACAGCATTAACTATAGCCTCCCTTAAAGCCTCCAAAGGAATTTCATAAATTTCTTTTCTCCTACCTTTTTCATCAATTACAGAAACAAACGATAAATTTTCTCTTAAAAACTGTAAACTCAGATTTATTTGGTTAATTAGGTTTCCTGAAATTTCTCTTTCTGCTAAAATACTTGTGATATTCTTGAATCTCCCACATTTTATTATAGCATAAGGGAGAAATTGCTGAGGATTGTTAGAAAAGCAGAGTAGTGAAGCATAAGTTAAGGAAGAATTTTTTATCAATCCAAGTTTTCTTAAAAAATTCTTTAAATTTGTATATTTCAAATCAATTTTTCTTTCCTCTTTCACAACTCCTACAAATTCTTTTATTAAACTTTCATTTATCAAAGAAAAATCTTTTGTAACTTTAATATCCTCAAAAGCAACTTTTTCTTTATATTTCTTTACAATTAATTTCTCTAACTCTTCCTTTCCAATTCTTTGGTTAGAGGCTCCAACTCTTTTATAAGCCACACCCTTGTAAAAATAAGGCTTATTAAAACCTTCCTCAACACTTATTACAATCAATTTCTTATTTTCATGTTTTACGCTTTCTATTTGAGGTATTATCATAGGTTCAATCGAGAATTTTATTTTATTAAGAATGTCTTGAAATGTTCCTTTACCAATTATTATACCTCTCACTTTTCCTTTATTTGTAACTCCAACAACTATTTTCCCGCCTTTTGTATTAGAAAATGCACAAATAGTCTTTAAAATTTCATCAAAATCTGCCAAACTTTCTTTAAATTCAAGTTTTAAACCTTCCTTTTGTTTCAACAATTCCTTTATCTTCATATTAAAGAAAAATTTTATTGCGTTTATTTTAATTTTCCGGCACATGCCGACATGTGCCGGAATATAAGTAGCTTAAATTGAGCAATTCCTAGCTTAGCAACCTCTCTTTTGCTTAAAGCCTAAAAAGAAATCCCGCTCTTAACGAAAGGAGCTAAAGTACATCTGGCAAGGTAAAATTAAATTTTTAGCAATAAGCAAATACCTCATTCCTAACTTCCAATCTAGGTTTGCCGTTATAAGCTGTGTCTTCGACAAAATATTCGGTGGTATCTGGTGGAATTGTTGTGTAATAGTAAAATGAGAAGGTAAGATTTCTAAGCTTGGTGGCATTTTCGTTATAATTCCATGCTGGGTAAACAAAGGTTAAATTAGCATCTGTGATGTTTATATTTGCAAAAACATCCAAGCCATATCTAAGGTATGAGTTGCAAGCGTAATATGTCTCATTGTTCTTAAAATCTTTCCAAGACATGCATTCTTTACTAACTTTATATTTAATCCACAGTGCTGGAGCTATTCTCCAGAATATCCCTTCAGCCTCTGTTGTTTTATTCAAGTTATCCTGAATAATGTTGATGTCATTAAATATTTTATACGCTAAATCTAGGCACATAGCTTTACTTGGCATTGAATTAGCATGTAAATCGCTAGAATTCAAGTCCTTTGCCATGCCTAGCAGTGAATTGTTTATCAATTCATAACTTAAGCTTTGCAAAGTTCCTGTTGGATACCACGGCGTATTATTTGTTATATTTTTTAGTGGATCTATATGTGTAAGCTCTCTTTCAACGAAATATCTTGCATAATCAAAAAGCTTAAAATACCTTAAGCCAACATTTTCAACCTCATGCATTTTTTGAGAAATTGTGTAGCTATCTGTGCTAAGAGTTGTAGCATTTCTTGCAAAATATTTGAACTGAACAAATCCCTGTGCCCAGGTGGAGTTGCTGAGAAATCTGTATGGAGGATCATATGTGTAGTTAACCTCAAGTATGTACTCTATTACTCCAGGTGAGTAAGATTTTATTGTTATAGTATTAATACCAGAAGCAAAGTCATTGATATCTAAAGTAAAGCTCTCAATGCTATCAAGTCTTCCTGTATACGTGGTTTGATGGTCACCATTGACATAGATTTCAACATTGAAAGGATAACTTTTGTAAACTAAATTTAGCTCTGAATTAGAGGAAACCCTAAGATAATCCTCACCATAATTCTTTATCCTATAATAATGACAACCACCTGTAGTTATGCCTGTATCATTCAAATCCATTAGGGCTGTAAATGTTCTCCAATTATTAGTGAGATGTTCTCTATCTATGAACTTATTATTGTTGATGTAGAAATCAAAATCTGTTTCTATGTCAGGATACTTTAAAGTTTGTATGTCATATTCTAAACACTCACTTATACAACCATCACACCCTCTACAACGACATACTTCATCCTCTGCGCAACAACAATTTACCCCACTGCATCTACCACATCTTTGGCAATTTTCTGTGCAGATACAATACCTAGTTGTGCAATCTTCGTCACAGCACGACCCTCTAGCTTCACATGTAGGTTTCCTGTGATCCTGTGCATTCGCTTCTGCAGTTACATTTAACTTGTAGCTTAAAATATCTTCTTTTGATTTAACCTCCTTAACAATTGTATTAATAACATTGGTAAAATCAAGTTTACATATCTCCATAAATACTCCGCCTACGTTGTCTGCGAATGTCTTAGCATTATTGCCTGGGCAACAAGAGCCATCAACTTCAGTGCACTCATCTCCGCTATAATGACCAACCCAAATTAGAAAGATATTGTTATTAATTATGTGGTTTCTAGCAGCATCCATATCGCCACAGCCGCAAGCATCTGTTAGAACAACAATTATTCTGTAAGTGTTATTTCTAAAGCCTGTAACTTTTGTTATACCTCCAAAAGCACACTCCTCATCACATACCTGATAGGAAGTGCCTAGACACTCATCATGGGCATTTAAGCTATTAATGTCGCTCTTAAAAGCATTTGCATCGCTTGTCCAACTCTTCACACAAACTGCACCATTGGCTGGTATAGTTACAAGCATATATCTTGGGTTGTAAGGTTTTAATTGATCAACTAAATTACTTACTTTGCTTTGAACGTCACTAATCTCGTTATCCATACTTCCTGAGGTGTCAATAATAAAAGCGACATCAACAACCTTTAACGGGCTAACTATGCTAATGTTTAAACATGCGCTTTTATTCAATGCTATGCTTTGCAAGCCTTGCT
>CAZWFW010000069.1:0-3719 GCA_964633445.1 Candidatus Undinarchaeota archaeon
TTTTAACTGAGAATAGTGTAGTTTTAACGTAAACTGTTTTTCTAGTTATTTTAGGTTTAGATTTTGCCTTGCCTTTGTTGTATAGCTGAATCCAACCCTTAACTAAGCCTATAACTGAATTTATTGCTGAATCAACGTAATGCTTAGCAAATCTCCAATTCTTAAGCAATCTATCCCCTTAATTCTTTCCTATCTTTCTTATTAAACTTTAAATGGGCTTTTCCGCTCCTGGAATATTTGATATGCTTAAATATTTCATCTAACACCGCTTTTTTTCAGTTTGAAGTATTCCTCAATTAAATCTTTTGGCGCTATTATTGGGATACTGTAAGCTTTTATCATTTCCGCAATAGTATTTAAACGCAAAAGTTTATAAACTTTTCTGTGTAATAGAATTTATGATGAGGTTCAACGTTGCAGTAAGGGAGGATATTGGAAAGTTGTTCAGAATGAAAGTTATAGAAGTTAAGGGAAATAAGAAAGGTGCGTTAAGCGAAGCAATTGAGGAAGCTGTAATCCTTTGGCTCGAAAAACATGGTGTCAAAATTAACTAAGTCTATCAATGTCTATGAAAATTGCTGCTGCTCTGCAAGGCATCAGGGTTATTCAATAATAAATACTCTCTATAAATATACTGTGGATTTGAGAAGTTAATTTATGCAGTAATCTAAGGACTTATGCGTAAAACTCCGAGCTCTCTACACCTCACATAAACCTTTTGATTAAGTTTCGCAACCTTTTTTGCAATTTCTACGAGTTCCCTACAATTTGGCACTCTCGAATTAAAATTTGGATCAAGCAAGGAATTTTTTATGAACTGCTGAATAACATATATAGCGTTAGTATCTTTTAAAAATTCAGCAATTTTCAAAATATCTTCTTTCGTGAGCAAAGCTGGAATATACGTTGTTCTTATTTCAACAAAATTTAAATTTCTTGTGGCAATTTCAACACTTTCTTTCACTTTTTCAACAAAACCTCTTTTTCCTATAACCTTTGAATAAATTTTCTCGTCTAAGGGCGCTTTTACATCAATCGCAACATGATCTAAAAGTTCTTCATTTATCAAATCTCTAAGAACATTCGGCATGCTACCATTTGTGCTTATACTGCACTTAAATCCTAGATTTCTAGCAATTCTAAGTATTTTTGGCAAATCTTTATTTATTGTTGGCTCTCCACCACTAACGTGTATAAACTCAACAAAATCTCTAACTTTTTTAAATAAATTCTTTAAATCATTTTCTTTTAATGAAATTAAATTTTTTCCCTTAACTACACTAGCATTAAAGCACCATGGACATGCAAAGTTGCAATAAGGTAGCCATATTACGAAACATGGCTCATTAATTATATCCACCAAGCTTAATTCAACAAAACCAGCAACTTTCATGAAATACCACCTTTAGCTTTTTTGCTTCCTAAAGACCCATAGAAAACTCTTTGAGCAAATTCGGCTTTTTTACCAATATTCCAAGTGCTTATTGGTCTATAATATCCAACGATTCTGCTCCAAATCTCCATTTTCTTTTTACAATTTGGGCAAGTTTCAAAGAATCCTACTGTGGTATAACCGCAAGATTTGCATGAGGAAATTGTTGGCGTTATGCTGAAATAAATTATTTTCTCTTTCTTTACAACTCTTCTTATGAATTTCTTCAACGCTTGAGCATCTGGTGTCTCATAGAGGAAAATATGCATAATAACCCCACCACTGAAGAGATTTTGAACTTTTGCTTCATATTTTATTCTGTCAATCAAGGAGACATCTGCATAGTAAGGAATTATGCTATTTGAGTAATATACTACACCATTTTCGCTGGGTGCAAATATATCTTTGAATTTCTTTTTGTCAATTGTTGCGAGCCTATAACTTGTGCTCTCAGCAGGTGTTTCCTCAATATTGTAAAGTAGATTATCCTTCCTTGTAAACTCATCGCATTTTTCTAGCATAAATGCAAGGATGTCTTTAAGGAATCTGATATAGTCATTTACATAACTGAAGTCCCATTCCTTATGTCCAAAGAAATTTACGCAAGCCTCTGGTAATCCTAAAACCCCTATTGTATTATAGTGGTTATCGAATCTGCCTAAATATTCCTTTGTTAATGGCATTAATCCGGCTCTCAAATTTGCCCCATACCTACCTCTAAGAATTTTGAGAATTTTTCTTGCAAGCATCATCTGCTTTTCAAGTATTTCTAAAAATTTATTTTCGTTTCCTTTGCACAGATATGCAATTCTCGGCATATTTATTGTAATAACCCCCACACTTCCTGTCGCATCTGGAATTGCCCAAATACCCCTTGCAACCCTTCGCTTTAGATCTTCAGTTGAAATTAGAAGCCTACAACACATTGAATAAAGAGCTTTAACGTTTGTTGCATAACCATTCAGCAAATAAAATGAACCGCGTGTAACGATCGTTTGGAAGATTTTATCGGTTAATTCACCCCACCTCCTCTCTTGCCAATCAAAATCTCTAGTAAGCATCAATGTGGGAATTGGAAAAGTAAAGGACTGATGCTTGGCATCACCATGCATATACAAATCGCAAAGAGCTTTAACTATGCTAATGGCCTCGTCTACATAATCAGCAAGCATGCCCGCAGGTTTGCCACCAATTATTGCACTTTGACTTAGAAATTCATCGCAAGTATCTAAAACGAGTGTAATATTTGTAAATGGGCTTTGGTATCCCATTCTTGATGGATAATTAAGCTCAAAAAGCATTTTCTGCAAACCCTGCCTTATTTGCTCATATTTGAGTCTATCTTGCCTAACAAATGGAGCTAAATAAAGATCGAACATGCTTACCGCGTTAGCACCAGTCCATTCTTGCGTTGCAATGAAAAGAAAGTTTATTAAATGAGAGATTGCAGTATCGTAATGCTTGGCTGGTCTAGATATAACCGTAGGGGTTTTTAAACCATTAACTAAAATTCGCAAAAAAGACCATCCGCAGCAGTACGGTATTGATAATGAGTGAGGCAGTTTGTGAATATGTAGATCTCCAAAAAAGTGCGAATCTATTGCCTCCTTAGGCAAATATTCTTGCAAAACTTCTCTTCTCTTTAAAACTTTATCCAAGAAATAGCTAAGGAAATTACCATAACTAATATTCTCATTAGCATTCTCCTTAACTTCCCAATCAGCTTGAGCTAAATAATCCTTCTCAAATTTTTTTAATGAAACCATTATTTTAATTAACCCTCACGATAAATAAAAAATTAGTAAAATGAATTTAAAAAAGAGAAATTATGCAGTTGTTATTTTTAAGGATAGTGATGTGGGAGGATATGTTGCATATGTACCAGAGCTTCCAGGGTGCTTTTCTCAAAGAGATAGCTTAGAAGAATGCATAAATAATGTTAAGGAAGCTATAGAACTGTATCTGGAAACCTTAGCAGGAAAGGAGGAATGTGGCTTAGAACTCGTGGGTATACAGAAAGTAGAGATGGAGATACCTAGTAACTAAATCTTTAATTATTAGTCTTATCAATCCTGGTTTTAACTCCTTACCGAAATGTAGCGGTATAACAATTCTATTTTTAGTATCTTTATGAATAAAGCTTATCTAATAGTTAACAAATTAAAAATAGGCTAAGCAATCTTAAAGCCTATTCTTTGCCTAAATTCTTCTTGCTTACCGGCATTCCAATCCTGCACTGGTCTTAGGTAACCTACAACTCTCGAATAAATTTCGGTTCTTGCTCCAC
>CAZWFW010000070.1:0-3609 GCA_964633445.1 Candidatus Undinarchaeota archaeon
TGCTACCGTTTTGAACGAATCATGCAACACAGTACGTCTAAGAATAGCCCCGCCCGGATTCGAACCGGGGTCACGGGCTCCAAAGGCCCGTATGCTTGGCCGCTACACCACGGGGCTACTTATATTAGAGTGGTTTTGTGTAATTTTTTAATATCGCTCTTATCCTTTATAAAGGTTACATAATTTCTCTATTACTGCCAGAGTTTTTCCCTATTAAATTTATTTTCAAGTTAAGCAAAAAATTCAAAAAAGCCTATAAGCTAAGATATTTTTTGCTTATTCCTCTAACACCCTATACATGATTTTAAAAAAGAAAATCTACTCTCTGCATTGTTAATATGAATGTTGCTTTCCAAAGCAACAAAGAATATTTTATATCTTCGTTATAGGATAAGAGCGTTTTTATATTGGATTAAAAATTAGATAAGGTGACTTTAGAAAAATTTTTATAACATCATTTACAATGCGTTGAAAATGAAAACTATAACAATTAGTGATGAAGTTTATGAAAAGCTTGTTAAAATTAAAGGTAAAAAAAGCTTCAGTGCAGTAATAGATGAGCTTATAAGAAATAATGTTGAAAAAAGGATAGGTGCGTTAATTAAATTAGCAGAGAAAAGCGGTTATGAAGACGAACTTTTGAAAATCTCTAATGGAATAAGAAAGGAGTTTAAGGTGAGGTTTTTTGAGGATATTGCTTGATACTTCATTTATAATAGAATTAAAGAGGGGTAATAGAAGAGCAAGGGAAGTTCTTGAAAGTAAGAAAAGTGAGTGTGAAGATTTACTTGTAAGTTCTTTAACGATTTATGAATTACTTGCAGGAGCAATGTATATTTGGAAAAAGTACAAAAATTTTAGTGAGTTCTTAAAGATTCAAGAGATACTGAAATTTTTAACGGAAATTCCTATGAATAGCATTATTGCTATAAAAGCTAGTGAAATGAAGGCAATACTTAAATTAAAAGGTTTAAAAGTCTCCGATTTAGATATTTTGATAGCCTGTTCTGCCGAAGACGCTGAAATATTAACGTTTGATAAGGATTTTGAAAAATTAAAGGAACTTGGATTTAAAATAACCATTTTAGAGTAGAACTTATTTATTTCCATATGGAAAATAAATTTTAAAATAGAAAGTTATCTAAAGAGGCATATGAAAGTTTGTCTAATTTCTTATATCCCAGAGGGCGAAAAGATCGCCGCTATTGCTGCGAAATCCACTCAAAGTTTAAATCCGCCAAGCAAACTTGACGCAAGTGAAAAAGCTATTGAAAGAATATTAAAACATGTCATTGAAAAACAGCATAGCTCTGTTCTTAATTTTCCATACTATATATTTAGTTTTGAAGGTGTTAGCAGAGTGTTTACGCATCAGTGGGTGCGCTACAGAATTGCTGCTCATTTACAGCAAAGCCTGCGTTATGTTGAAAAAAGATGTGAGTTTGTAATACCTCCAACGATTCTTAGGAAAGGCAAGGACGCTGTAGTAACATATCTTAAAAATCAAAAACAATGCTTCGAAAATTATAGGAGGTTGCTTAAATTAGGAATTCCTAAGGAAGATGCCAGATTCGCTTTGCCATCAGGAATAAAAACTCATATCATAAGCGTTATGAACGCTCATGAGCTTCTGCATGTGTTTAGTCAAAGACTATGCTACGATGCGCAATGGGAAATAAGAATTGCTTGCCATGCACTAGCTGCGGCTGTATATTTGACTTCTCCAAAAATATTTTACAATTATGGTCCAGCATGCATTTCCAAGAACATTTGTCTTGGTAGGAGTGAAGGTGCTTGTAAAGATAAGGTGCTTAGCATAATAGAGAAAGTGAAAGAAAGGGTAGATAGTAAAAGGGATATTTTTGAGAATATGGAGAGGGGTAAGGAGATAGAGATAGATTTAACCGATATACTGGGCTTTAGGGTTGACAACAAGATTAAAGAATGCGTGAAAAAGGAATTTGGAGATATCGAAATTGATTACGAGGTTAAGGTTTGTGTAAGGAAAATTTAAGGAATTTTAGAAACTTTCTTTTGCTTCTTTTGTTCTAGGCTTTTACTCTTACTTTTTTCTAAAACAACAAATCCCAAAACTTTGAATTTCAATAACTCATAACCATGCTCATCAGCCATCTTCTCCAAGACATCCCTAATGTTGTTTTCAACTTCCTTAACATCTATTTCTGAAAATTTAACGTTAGATAAGTTCTCAACCAGAAGAGATTTTGCTTTCTCAACAGCAGCAATTTGCCAATTTGGATTTTTGTATGCCTTATTAACATCCTTAATTTTAAAGCCAAAGGTGGTGTCAATGCCAATCTTCGCATCTTTTGTTTTGATGATGATCCTGGGTAAGTCATAGAACTTGGGTGTTAGATCTAACTTCGAAACTTTATCTAAAAAGGGGATGAGGATATACACCCCCCTCCCACAAATTTTCATTTTTCTTCCTCTCTCGATTATGGCCTTCTCATTATCATTAACCTGCAGAATAAACTGCTGATTCTTAACGAATTTTAGGTAAAGAAGGAAAAGTAGTAAATAGATAAATATCATTCCCCATAGCATCTTCCTATCCCGTCACATTCGTGATTTTCAGGCAATCTATGGTCAGCACAAAAAATTCTTCCGCAATATTTGCATCTATATGGCATTGTCACCTCTTTGTTGCAAAATGAACATCTAGCATAAAGAGGTGTGGACTTTTTACTACTTTTGCTCGATATAACAGTGTAAATAGGTTCTTTTTTTGTTCTAATTTCAGGATATTTTATTACCTCTATCCTTATCCCGCGTCTTCTAGGAATGCTTCCAAAAATTCTTTGAGCCAGGATTACGCTAGATACCAAGCAAAAGATTCCTACGGCAAGAGTTGCGTTTATTGTCATATTTTTCTCACCATTAAATATGCCCCCTCTCCATTAGAGTAATAGTTTGGAACATAGCTTATAATTTTAAAACCATTTTTCACATAGAATTTTACCGCATCTTTGTTACTAACTCTCACATGCAGATAAACTTTGTTGATATCATAATTTATTAAAACTCTAAATAAACTTTTCAGAAGCTTGCTTCCTATTCCTCTCCTTCTCCATGAGGGAAGAACCGCTATACTAATAATTTCTCCTTCTCTTGCACGAGTGGTTGCTATTACATAGCCAACAACCTTATTCAACACCCTTGCTACCAAGAATGTTTTTGGGTAGTATGTTTTGAAATAGAAAAGAAGCGAAATTGGGTAGGGGTTTGGGAATGATATTTTATTTATCTCATAAACATCAAGCAAATCCTCATAGCTTGCCTCTTCCACCTCAACCAAATTATATAGAGGAAGCATTTTACCATTAATCAATATCTATCTCCTCTATTTTTATATCCATAGGATCCAAAGGCTTATCAACATCAACACCACGCCTTTTCGCCCACTTTCTTATGCTCCTCACTACTAATCTTGTGCCAAGCTTTGCGAGAGGTGCAAAGATCCAGAAACCGGGGTTTCCTCTAGTTACTCTTCTCAACCCTCTATCCACCTCCCATACAAGATGACGCCACGCATGGTAAATATGCAAAATCCTACCCTCAGTAAGATGCTCCTCTATGTTAAAGAAT
>CAZWFW010000071.1:0-3278 GCA_964633445.1 Candidatus Undinarchaeota archaeon
AAAAGGCTTTTACCACACATTCATGAAACTGAGCCATTTTTCATCACAAAACTTAGAAAGGATTAGATAAAGAATTTTTAATAGATTCGCTTAAAGATTGTTGCAAGAGATAAACACCTCTTAATTATTGAAGAAGCTATTGAGAAATTTTGATGTCATTTTTGAAGATTAAAACTTAATTTAGTCTTTAGCAAGCTAAGCATTCTTCTAGCATTCTCAAGCATTGCATGATTATTATTGAAGTAAACATAAGCTTTCTTCGCATTAGCTTTAAAAATCCTTTCAGCAACCTCCCTAAGCTCTTCATCAGTATAATAATGAGCATACCATTCGCTTCTCCCATGCATCCTCAAATAAACTAAACCATTTGTGCAATAAATCTCTCTTGGCAAGTTTTCATAATATGGAGCGTCAACACTTACCCATGTTATGCTAAGTTTTTCAGCCCATTCAATGTATCGCTTTTTGAACCATTCAACATTCCTCGCTTCAAATGCGAATCTTTCTTTAAGTTCTGTTTTCTCTATAAATTTCTCAATTCTTTCTAAGAGCTTTGGCGAAGCACTTGATGGTAATTGGAATAGATAAAAATCAATAAATTTGTCTAGAGGTTCAAATAAAGCTTTAAATTTAAGCCAAGTGCTGTAGGCCCTCTCATTAAACTTAAAAACATGCGTAATAAAGCGATTAACCTTTATGCTCCACCTCAGTTTTCCATATCTTCTTGTCTTCTCCGCCCAACCTTTTATTTGATTCGGAAAAGGAAACCTGTAAAATGAGGCATTTAGCTCAACGGAATTTAAGCTAGAGTATTTCAAAAACCAGTCGAAGCCGTTGGGATTCCAAACATATTGCCAACCGCTAGTACCAACAAATACCTCCATAAAAAATTATAAGCCATTATTTCAAATAGATTTTTATGTTTAGCAACGTTATAGGTGCTTTGTGGTTTATTTTGCCAGCGTATTTCGCAAATGCATCAGCATTGCTATTTGGAGGGGGTAGACCAATAGATTTTGGTAGGAATTTTATAGATGGTAAGCGATTATTGGGAGATGGGAAAACGTGGCGTGGTTTTTTTGCTGGGATACTTGCTGGCATTATGATTGCACTACTACAGCATAGAATAATTGTTGGCTTTCTTCTAGCTTTAGGCGCTTTGCTTGGTGATATTGCTGAAAGTTTTTTCAAAAGACGGCTAGGTATCGAGAGGGGAAAACCCTTACCACTGTTTGATCAGATAGACTTTGTTATTGGCGCTTTGGCATTATCATATCCATACTGGGATGTAACTGTAGGGGTTGCGTTGCTAACAATTTTAATCACACCACCCATTCACCTAGGAACAAATTTTATAGCTTACAAATTAAAACTAAAAGGGACTCCTTACTGAAATTAATTTGAGATTCATATTCACTTAGCTAGGTTTTAAAGCTGGTTTTCATCGAATTGCGTCGGATAGCTCATGCATACTTAGCAACACAGATAAAAAACTTTCTCCTCTTAATCCTTATAAAAGTTTCCATCAAGCAAGCTTCTGAGCCTACCAGAACTTCTTTGGTATCTCTTTTTTATAATAACCTTATCGTTAAGAAAATTTACCCTGATTTGTATACCCTGCTTCCTCATAATGTTTAGCAACTCCTCAGCAGTTGCCTTATCACATTTCACGCATAACTTTTCGGCTAATTCTTTCCCATGCTTAATCTGCTTTATACTTTTAACTAAAGGAAGTAATATACTTCTTCCTAGCTTCAATGCTCTCTCTTCAAGCATTTTTTCATCCTCATCAAATTCCACGGCCTGAAATCCCTCCCTTATAATTCTTCTAAACATAAACTCTTTACCTAGATCGAAAGGAAACGAGAAGGCATATTCAAGATTTTGATTATTTGCCCATGAAGTAGTGTATTTGACTTGCAGTTTCATGTTGATATCCTTTATAACAACACCCTCCCTTTTTTCATTATTCAACTTTGGTATCACCTCTTTAAGCTTTCTAACTGCTTCTTTCGGTTTAAATATCCCAAACGACTCAACCTGCGGAATTTCATAGCTTTCGAGCAAGTCTCTTCTTTGCAAGACTTTTACATGCTCATTTTCATGCATAATGTCGAAGGCAAAAAACTGCAATCCTTTAATTCCTTCATAGACTATGTAAGGGTTTTCATTACCAACAACCTCTCCGCAAATAACATATCTAGAGTATTCCTCAAAGAAATCCTCTGGTATAATTTTTTTAATAAATTTTGTTGTGAATGGACAAATTATACCACCACGCGTAATTCCAAGGATATTATTGCCAATATATGCGACTCTAACATTGTAACCATCCATTTTCTCTTCAATTGCAACTTTCCCCCTAAAGTTCTTCAGTATGCCGGTTTCTATGCAGAGAATCCTTCTTATTTTAGGAAACCCCCAAACTACCCTTCCCTCCTCGGGAAAATAAACCGTTCCACGCCTAATTTTCCTAAAATCTTTCCTAAATCTTATATATTTTATATTAAACGCTTCCTCAAATTTCGCTTTACCTTGTTTTAGGGCGAGCTCAACAATTTTTTGAAAATTCATTTGATTAAATTAAAAATAACAGTTATAAATTAAAAAATTAAACAATTGCTAGGTTAATAGCTTTTCTTTTCCCTTTGACCGTTTTTACATGAATAATGCCGCTATCAAAGTCTATGTTCTGCCATTTCAGATTTCTAACTTCATCTAAGCGAAGGCAGCATAGTAAAGAAACATCAAAAACAAGCTTGCGCTTTATGTTTGTAATTACTTCAATCATTCTCATATTTTTCTTTTCTGCTTGTGCTAAAGGTATTTCAAAACTCTTCTTAGCCAATGGTATTTTTTCATTAAATTTCTCATTAAGCAGTTTTCGTAGAAGAATTTCTAAGCATTCCTATGGGGTTCAGCGGATCTGCTTTGGAACACATCACCAAAGGCTTATCCCCATTCAGGGTAACTCCAAGCCCCACATCTTAAGGTTCAAGCAAGCCACAATATCCCTATCTGCAATTATTTTGCAACTTTCGCATCTCACCAACCTGTCCCGATAGGCAAATAATTTGCCTGAGCAGAGAGGGCAGGTTTTGGATGAATTAAAAGAGAAGATATTGGAAAGTTGTTCAGAATGAAAGTTATAGAAGTTAAGGGAAATAAGAAAGGTGCATTAAGCGAAGCAATTGAGGAAGCTGTAATCCTTTGGCTTGAAAAAACGTGCCTGTCAACCTATCACCTCCTTGCATAAAATAAGTTATATAAAGCTGCAA
>CAZWFW010000072.1:0-3124 GCA_964633445.1 Candidatus Undinarchaeota archaeon
ATACCAATCATTGCGATTTTACTGATGTCAGCTTTAAGAAGAAAGGAGGAGGAAAGAATAGTGTAAGCTCTTCTCGCGAAGCTACGCCTTGTAGTCCATCTGGCAAACTTAGCAACAAATTTTGTGCCACCTTCTCACCTTCCTCAAAGTGAGAAGTCTTTTGACATGTGGTACATTTTCCTTGCACAGGGGACGTCGTGCTTGAAATAAGATGTATCAAAGTATTTAAATAATCTACTATCCCCTCTAATTCACCCAAGCGATTGAAATCGATCCTCTTAGCGACATTTTTATAGAACCTCTATAAAAAATTAAAGTATTAGTATTTAAAACTATGATAAAAAATAGGAAAATAAAGAATGTCATTTTAATAATAGCTGGTTATATACTTTCTCCGCTATCTTGGTGGAATGATATTTTTGTAAATATTCCGCTGGCTTATGTTTTCGCACTACCTTTCGGTTTTATTTCCAGAAATCTGTTTCTCCCGGCGATGGTTGTTGGATATTGGATAACCAACATCGTAGGTCTCGTATTGATGCATCATGGAGTTGTTAATTTGTTTTTCGAGAAAAAAGAAAAAAATATAGAATTAACAAAAATATAGCTGTTTCTGCAATTTATACAGCAATTATAATTATTTTGATATTGCTTGGATTGCTGAAATTCCCAATAGAATACCTGCATTCTTAAGTTTTCGTTAATTATGAAATCAACTATAAAAACCTAAAAGCGAATTCACTGCTTTTTTTAGAATTATGCAAAAAATTGAACATTTGTACAATATTATCTACCGTCACAAATGTGCTCTTCTGCATATCTTATAAAAATTTTTAAATACTAGTAACTACTACTAAGTTACTAGAGTGAAAATGTTAAGAAAACTTACGGCTTTGGTTTGCATATTTATTTCGATTTTAAGCATAGTAAATGCCCAAACCATAACTGTTACTCCGTCTAAATCTCAAGTTTGTCCATGTCACACAACAATTTTTGAGATAAAAGTTGAAAATCCTACCACAAAAACAATAACTTACACATTTTTAGTAGAGGGGGAAACAAAGGATTGGGTCACAATCTTACCTCCAGAACCACTAGAGTTATCACCTGGCGAATCTGGTGAAGTTTATGCTTATGTAACGGCGCCCTGTGATGCAGAAATTAAGAGCTACAAACTGACTTTTATAATTAAGGATTCAGAGGGAAACGAGTATAAAAAGGATGTTGAGTTCGAGGTAATAAATTGCTACAAAATATCACTTTCCGCTGAAGTAAACAGAACTAGTGTTTGCCTTGGGGGTGTAAAAGAAATAACACTGATTCTGAAAAACGAAGGTAGATATTCGGAGGACATTGTGTTAAGCACTAGTGAGGATTGGGCATACCTCTCAGTAAACAAAATAAGTTTAGATAGCAACGAGGAAAGAAGTCTTACTTTATTCATAGCACCATCAAACATTTCTTCTGGAGTTTACTATGTAAATATATCTGCAAAATCCCTAACTAGCTACGCAAAGGCTGAATTAAACTTATCAGTTGCTGTTGAAAATTGTTATACGTTTGAAGCATCACTAAGCCCTATAATAAAAGAAGCTTGTCAGGGTAGCTTAGATAAACTGAAACTTATTGTTAGAAATACTGGTAAGCTTCCAGATAATTATACAATTGAAATAGAGGAGCCTAAATGGGTGTTGCCCGAGAAGACAGATATTTCGCTTGATCCAAATTCTACAAAAGAAGTAGATTTATATATAGATGCCACGGACGTTGAAGAAGGCTTCTATACGATCTCCGCGTTAATAAAAAGTAAGCATGCTAATGCTACAATTACTGGGAAGTTAAAGATAATTGATTGCTATGCCGCTAAACTATTGGTATCACCATCTCTAGAGGAATTGTGCCACTGTGAAAGAAAAGAAATGCCTATAACTATAGCAAATGAGGGTAAATTTGCTCAAAACTTTACATTAAGCATAGAAGCTCCAGAATGGATTGAAGTTGAAAGTAAGGAGCTAGCTGTATCTCCAGGGAAAACTAAAAGTGTAAATATTATTGCTAATGTTCCGTGTGATGCTAAGGGCAACCACACAGTAAAAATAACCGCAAAGTCAGATAAAAAGACGCTTGAAGTGAAGAGGATTGTTAGGATACTGGATAAAGAGGCATGTTATGCTTTAAATATAACAGTAACACCAGAGGTTGTTGAGGTATATCCTGGATACGGAAAAACCGTAAAAGTAAACATTACGAACCACGGTAAGGTGTCTATTAAAGCTAAAATGGAGCTTGAAAGCGAGGTTTGGGCGGATGTAGTGCCAAAGGAAGTTGAGATTCCAGCTGGTAGTAGTAAGGAAGTTTACATCTATGTAGCGCCAAAATATGCTACTAAGGAGGGGCTCTACGACATTGATGTTAGGGTCATATCATTAGCTCTAAACAAAACCTTAACCGTTAAAGTGAATGTTACAAAGGAAGCTATAACTTTGCCAGGAGTTAAGGAGAATATTACCGAAAATGTTACAGCAGCGAAGGTGAGATACACAAAGGAGTACTTACTCAGTGTTATAATTTTTGCGATTATTGCCATAATAGTAGGAATAAATATATGGGATTACATTAGGAAAAGTAGGAAGAGAAAAGAGGAAGAAGTAGTTGAGGAGAAGGAAGAAGAGGAGAAAAAGAAGGAAAAGAAGAAAAAAGGAAAAGGTAAATAGTCTTTGATTTTTCATAAGATTTAAATGAGCCTGTCAACCTATCACCTCCTTGCATAAAATAAGTTATATAAAGCTGCAAAACTCAAGCAAAATTCGTAAACTGCCTTAAATTTGCTAGCAAAGCTTTTAGCATGAAAGCAATTGTAAAATTTCTTGGTTCTATGCTTTAGCAAGAAAAACCACCGCTCAATCGCATTCCTTAAGCCAATTTCTCATGCTTATAATTCAATCCTAATTTCCTTAAAGTATAGCCATACCATGGTCCCCTATCGCAAAGAATTAGCTTTAACCTACCAATGCAAGCCTTAGCACCTTTTTCATAAAAATCAAAGCATCTAAACTGCTGCGCTCCTTGCTTGCATATGTTGCAATTATTTCGTTGCTACTAACATCTATTGCAGCAAAAATAT